>JBEGKV010000093.1:0-3858 GCA_041183925.1 Actinomycetota bacterium | reverse complement strand
GACAAGAGGACGCTTATTGGCTGCTTCACGTTCTTTACGGCTGGGTGTGGCGTGTCCCTTACCTGCACCGGTTTCCTCTGCGGAAATCTCAGGGGTTGGAGTTTCTTCAGACTTCTTGGCCACAATGTTCCTTTGTTCGACGGCTTCGAACATAAGATTACCGGCATGGACAGTTCAATTCCTGACGTAAAGACCGTAGTTGACCTAGCTTTTCCTCGTGCTTTGAGCGAACTCTGTCGCCTAGTCCGTATCCCGTCTGTTTCGTGGCCAGCTTTCGGTGCTGAAAACCTTGAAATATCAGCGAAGTCTATTGAGGACTTGGCCTCAGGAATCGGAATATTTGACTCCGTCAATGTCCTTCGCTCTCTTACCTCGGATGGAACGACACTGGGCCAACCAGCAATAGTTGCCCGGAGAGAACCGGCGGAGGGTAAACCTACTGTTCTGCTTTACGCACATCACGATGTGCAACCCCCCGGCGACGCATCCTTGTGGAACAGCGAGCCATTCGAGCCCGTCGAGCGAGAAGGACGCTTATATGGACGAGGTGCTGCCGACGACAAGGCAGGAATCATTTCTCATGTCACGTCTCTTCACCTGTTGACGCAACTCGCTGAATCTGTGGATCTAGGAATAGTCCTCTTTGTTGAAGGCGAAGAGGAATATGGTTCCCCATCTTTTGATCAATTCCTCATAAATCACCATGAGCTACTGTCTGCGGACGTCATCGTCGTTGCCGATTCAGGCAACTGGGACACCTCAACACCAGCACTGACAACGTCACTGCGAGGAAACGTCACATTTCAGTTGACAGTGAAAACCTTGGATCATGCTCTGCATTCTGGAATGTTCGGCGGATTAGTTCCTGATGCTTTCCTCGCATTGACCAAACTTGTTTCCAGTTTTTACGACACATCGGGTTCCGTCGTTGTTCCCGGTTTGCATCACAGTGACCCCCCATCGCCCCCGTTTAGTGAAGAACGTGTCAGAGAAGAAAGCGGTCTTCTTCCTTCTGTTTCGCCCATCGGGACGGGAAGCTATCTTTCCCGGCTTTGGAATCAACCTTCCATCACAATTACTGGTCTAGATATGCCTAGTCTCGAAAATGCGTCGAATACTCTGATTCCGAGTGTGACTGCACGTGTCAGCGTTCGTGTTGCCCCCGGGCAGTCCTCTGCTGATGCTCTAAAGGCTGTAACTGCACACATCACAGCGAATTCACCTTTTGGTGCTGAAGTTGAGATTACTGATGTGAATCTAGGGGAGTCTTTTTCGGCTGATACCAGCGGATGGGCTTCCCAGACTTACGGTGAGGCTCTCACAGCTTCGTGGGGTGTTCCACCCATCAACATGGGGGTGGGTGGATCTATTCCGTTTATTAGCAGTTTTGTTGCAGCTTTTCCTGATGCTCAGGTTCTTGTGACGGGAGTTGAGGATCCAGACTCTCGTGCGCATAGCCCTAATGAATCTCTTCATATTGAATCTTTCAAGAAAGCAATTGAGGCAGAGCTTCTATTTTTGTTAGCGTGTAATTCTGCATCTCACTAATTTTCAGGATTATCACAGCACCCTGTGTTATTCACAAATTAGAATGAACAGCACCCTACACAATCCTTCCAAGGAGTGGAAATGACTGAAACCGTCACCGCAAACACCTCAGCTCACGGTGTTGGACTATCTGATGCCGCTGCAGACAAGGTGCGCGCACTGTTGAGCCAAGAAGGTCGCGATGACCTGCGTTTGCGTATTGCGGTGCAACCAGGCGGTTGTTCAGGTCTGATCTACCAGTTGTACTTCGACGAACGCACCATGGATGGTGATGCAATCGTTGATTTCGGGGGAGTAGAGGTCGCAGTCGACAAGATGAGTGTTCCTTATCTTGACGGAGCAACCATTGACTTTGAAGACACCATTCAAAAGCAAGGTTTCACCATTGATAATCCCAATGCTGAAGGCAGTTGTGCATGTGGAGATTCCTTCCACTAACAAAGTTTCCTTTCGCTTCTGACGAGCGAAATTTGGGCAGGTTGCTACACATTCACAGCTCTTTCTGAGGGTAGAGTTGAAGCTATTCGAAGCGTTAAGTTTTCGAAGTTGAACAAGTGTTTGTGAAAGGCCAATGGTGCGTTCTACACGTCGAATCCGATGGGCAGCTATTCCTGTTGCTGCAATGCTCGTGCTCGCTCTCTCAGCGTGTACTGACCAGGAGCTCGCTGGCTATATGCCCGGTTTCATTTCAGGTGAATCTCCGGTTACAAACCACACACAGCTCATCACTGACTTCTGGGTGAACAGCTGGATCACTCTTTTCGGCATTGGTTTCATCACCTGGGGCCTCATGCTGTGGTCCATGGTTGTCTACCGTCGCCGCAAGACCGACACCGGTCTTCCCGTTCAGCTTCGCTACAACATGCCCATCGAAATCCTTTTCACTGTCATTCCTTTCATCCTCATTGTTGGACTCTTCGCGCTTACCGCTCGAGACGAAGCAATTATCGAGAAGCGCTTCGACAAGCCTGAGGTGACCATCCAGGCTTTTGGTAAGCAATGGGCGTGGGACTTCAACTACACAAATGAGGATGTCTACTCTTCGGGCATTCAGGTTCAACCCGATAAGACCGAGGGTGCACCTCAAGGTTCTATTGATCAAGCAACACTTCCCACTCTCTACTTACCTGTAGGTAAGAAGGTAGAAATTCAGCTCAATGCTCGCGATGTTATTCACTCATTCTGGGTAATCGACTTCTTGTACAAGAAGGACATGATTCCTGGAAAGACAAACTACATGTCGATCATTCCTGAGCGTGAAGGAACCTACGCCGGAAAGTGCGCAGAGCTTTGTGGCGAGTTCCACTCTCAAATGCTTTTCCAGGTCAAGGTCGTTTCACAAGCTGAATATGACGCATACATTGAAAGCCTGCGTGAGCAAGGCTTTGAAGGCCAACTCGGTACCGAGTATGACCGTAACCTCAACCAAGCGAATGTCATTGCATCCGCTGCCAAGTCCGAGTAGTAGGGGATCATCATGAGCGCAACTCTCACTCCCACACCCGTTGTTAACGCAACCCAGAAGCCTCAGACAGTCGGTGTTACACGTTCAGTCTCCAAGGGCAACATCGTTGTCCGGTGGTTGACGTCAACTGACCACAAGGTCATCGGACACATGTACAACATCACTGCGGTGTTGTACTTCCTCCTCGGTGGCGTGATGGCACTGATCATCCGTGCTCAGCTTTTTGCACCTGGTCTCAATGTGTTGCAGACCAAAGAGCAGTACAACCAAATGTTCACTATGCACGGAACAATCATGTTGCTCCTGGTTGCAACTCCTCTTTTCGCGGGTCTCGCCAATGCAATTCTGCCGCTTCAGCTGGGAGCACCCGACGTTGCGTTCCCTCGTCTGAACATGCTTTCGTTCTGGTTCTACTTTTTCGGTGCGCTCATCACAGTTGGTGGATTCCTCACCCCTCAAGGTGCTGCGAGCTTTGGTTGGTTTGCTTACGCTCCGCTTTCGACCTCAACCTTCTCGCCTGGTATCGGTTCAAACATGTGGGTCATGGGTCTTGCTCTCGGTGGTTTCGGAACCATTCTGGGCGCTGTGAACTTCATTACGACCATCATTACGATGCGTGCACCAGGTATGACAATGTTCCGTATGTCGATTTTCTCTTGGAACATCCTCATCACTTCGATCCTGGTTATCCTCGTATTCCCTGTGCTCGCTGTTGCTCTATTCGCGTTAGCAGCTGACCGTATCTTCGGTGCACACGTATTCGATGCTGCAACAGGCGGCGCTATCTTGTGGCAACACATGTTCTGGTTCTTTGGTCACCCCGAGGTTTACATCCTGGCGCTGCC
>JBEGKV010000092.1:0-5505 GCA_041183925.1 Actinomycetota bacterium | reverse complement strand
GTGCGGAGCTGGTGGAAACCAGCCGGCTCTTTGCCCGCATGAATGCGGCCATAGATCCAGGCTGGGCAGAAAAGCTCGCCGGCGAACTCTGCAAGCGCAGCTATAGCGAGCCTCACTGGGAGAAGAACCAGGGCGCTGTGGTTGCCTATGAGCGCGTGACACTCTTTGGTGTCACGCTAGTAGCCCACCGGCGCATGCAATATGCCCGCGTGGATGCTGAGCTGTGCCGTGAGCTCTTTATCCGCCATGCACTGGTCGACGGCGAATGGGATTCGAAGCAGGCTTTCGATCGCAGCAACCGCGCCCTCCGCAGACAACTCGAAGAGCTCGAAGAGCGCTCACGAAGACGTGACATTTTGGCGGACGACGAAGTCGTCTTCGCCTTCTATGACCAGCGCATCCCTGCCGATGTTCTTTCCACCCGCAGCTTTGAAGGCTGGTGGAAGAAAGAGCGCTCCACAAATCCAGACTTCCTCACCATGCAACGATCTGACCTGTTGGAAGAATTAGAAGCAGAGCATGACGAGAACGAGTTCCCCTCAGAGTGGGTCTATGGAGACCAGCGACTGAAGCTGAAATACAGGTTTGAACCAGGCCGTGAAGATGACGGTGTCACCGTCGAAGTTCCGCTGCCATTATTGGCCAGGCTCGAACCAGAAGCCTTCGAATGGCTAGTTCCAGGACTGCGCCTCGAGCTGATCACGGGATTGATCAAGACGCTGCCCAAGAACATTAGAAGGCAAGTGGTTCCGGCAGCAGACTGGGCAGCTAAAGCTGCTGCCACGCTGCCGGAGACTCCCCAGGGAAACCTGTTGGTGAATGTGGCCAAGGCCTTACAAAGCCTCAGCGGTGCACTCGTCACAGCCCAAGACTTTGATCCGCTGCGCCTCCCTGACCACCTGCGCATGACCTACCGGGTCCTCGGCAGTACAGGCAAGAACCTGGGAACAGACAAGAACCTGGAGAAGCTGCAACGCGGCCTGGCCGAAAAGAGTAGAGACGCTGTCGCTGAAGTTGCCGAGCGCGTGAGTTCACCACTCGAGCGTGATGGTCTCACCAGTTGGGACTTTACAGAACTTCCCCGAACCGTGGATGCTAAGCACGGTGGCAACACCGTGAGGGCATACCCCGCACTGGTGGTGACCGACCCTGGCACTGCTCGCCAAGAGGTCAATATCCGACTGCTCGCCACCGAAGCAGACCAGAAACGTGAACACCCTCTGGGAACAAGAGCTCTTGTCATTGCTGCTGTTCCCTCACCTGCTAAATATGTCCAAGAGCACCTGACTGCCCAAGAGAAGCTCATTCTCACGCAGAGCCCCTACGAAAATCTCACTGCACTCATCACGGATGCCATTGCTGCCAGCGTGGACAGTGTGCTGTTCTCCATGCGGGACGACGGGATGATCTTCCAAAAGGCAGAGTTTGAAACACTCAGAGACCGCGTCCAAGGTGCGATTATGGACAACATCTTTGATGCGGTCTCACAAACAGCCAGAATCTTGAGTGCGGTCAAAGATGCACACAAAGCCATGTCCGAGGCTAACCCCATGTCCTACCTCTCAATACTCACCCACGAGAAGGCTCACCTCGAGCAGCTCCTGCAACCGAATTTCATTAGCAATGCGGGCCTAGCAAGACTCCCCCGCATTCTGATTTACGTGAGAGCAATCACCATGCGTATTCAGCGCATGCTCGAAGATGCAGGTAGAGACAGAACGGCGGCTGTTGAACTTGATCAAGCACTCGCACTCTACGAAGCGGCCGGCGGAAAGATACCACTTCAAAAACACGCACCAGCACACCTGGCCAAAGCTAGATGGATGCTCGAAGAGTTCCGGGTGAGCCTGTTTGCGCAGTCTTTGGGAACAGCTGAGCCCATCTCACTTCAGAGAATTAAGAAGGCACTGGCTTAAGAGAATTGACCCCCGAATTCCTCCGGGGGTCAATTACTAGCTATCGAGCTTATGCATTACGTTTGCGCTGACGGATGAAGAGAAGAATTCCAAATCCAATCAATGCGAGCGTGATCTCACCCAGCTGCCAGGTGATATCAGACATACCGGTATTGGCTAGTTCAGCTGGAATTGAGCTTGAAGTTGACAACAAGGTTCCGTTTGATGAGACCTTGAAGTAGGTAACACTCGTAATAGTTGAACCATCGGCTGCGGTTGAGGTGAAGGTGAGCGTGTGCCAACCAGCCTCAAGGCCCGATGGAAGGGTTACAGAAGTGTTGACTGCACCCGAAACGGCGTTTCCAGACCCAATGGTTTGTGGCGTTGACTGCACGACGACAGTGTAGGGCGCTGACGATTGCAAACCACTTGCCGAAATTGAAACCGGGGAACCGGCAACTACACCCCCTGTGGAAATTCCAAGGCTTAGTGATGCAGATGCATTCGATGAGGGTTGACTCGGGCTTGAACCACCGACCGTCACAGGCAGCGAAACCCCACCCGAAAAAAATGATCCGTTCACTGTAGCGCTGGACATGGACAAGCGTGCCGCATATGTTCCGTCTGTGGCCGAAGTGAAGACGTTATCTCCAACAGATACAGAAATCGCCGCCGAGGTTTCAGAGGGCAAAAATATACGAATTGCATAACCTGTTGTGTTCATGAAAGCCCAAGACTCTTTTTGGCACAAGATGCCACTTGAACCAGTCTGAGAAGTACCACCGAGAGAGATTGCAGTGACGCCACATGAAGCATTGTTAGGAGACCATGCTCCTGGGGTTGCCGTAGTACTTACAGTGTTAGTGAGGGTGAAGTATTCAGATGAAGGACTGGATCTGTAGATGATCACACCTACTTTTGAATACGTTGCATTATTTGTAAAAGAAGACCCTGAAATGGTGAAAGCCGGGACAGGGCTTGAGGCAGCAAAGTTTGAGAGTGTGTTGGAACTTGCATCGACTAACGATCCTGTTCCCGTGAAGCTAACCATTGAGCTACCTCCCCCACCATTTCCAATAACGCTGTAGCCAGATTGGGCAACATTTGTTCCACCGCTAACTACTTGCCAAGTAACGTTGGCATTTCCAACTGATGATCCAACCGTGAGCTGGTTAGCCGAAAAGGTCACCGACATACTGGAAATGATTGTTGCTGAAGGAAGAATTACTTTAAATATTCCTGGGTTGACCTTCTCAATAGATGTTCCTGCAGGTGCGGAAGCACCGTTGACATCAATTGATGAAATTCCACAGACGCTTGGTGTATTTGTAGTCTGACAGCCGCTGGGCAAGGCCAATGTTACAAGGCTTAATTGCGCGTACGTAGATGTGCTAGTCGCTGCAGTGTCCGTGAAGCTCAAAGTTACTGGTGCTGCCACTGTTGTGTTCGCTGTGAATGAGGTTACAGACATAGAGGCAGTTGCTGCGACAGTGGCATGTGCCGGTGCTGTTATGCCAGCGAGAACCATTCCTGCAGTCAGAAGTGTGGCGCCGAGCGCTTTGAGGGTGAACCTTTTCATACCAACAGTCTAGACAATAGTTATGATTTCTTACACATATCGGGGTACAAGAAAAGGGCCCTCCTGTAATCAGGAGAGCCCTTAACTCTGTTCGAGTGTGACGGGTGACTAGGCAGTCGCACCGTTCGACTCGTAGCTAGTGTTGGTCGACTCGAAGAAGTTGACCAACTGCAGAGTGTCATTGGCGGTCGCCATCCACTTTGCAGGGTTCGAGACCTTGTACTCTGCTTCGAAGCCGAGCTCCTCGAGACGACGGTCAGCCAAGTACTTTACGTAAGGCCCAAGATGCCGTTGGGGAGGAGGTCACGGTTGTATTCCTCTTCCATCTCGACAGCGTTGGTGATCATGCCCTTGATTTCTGCTGCGAACTCAGGAGTCTGCAGGTCAGGGTTCTCTTCGAGAACGGTGAGGATCAAGTTGATACCGAACTTGAGGTGAAGCGACTCATCGCGCACAACCCAGTCCATCAGCGAACCGAAGTTACGCAGCAGGTTGCGCTGGCGGAAGCTGAGAGCAACCATGAAGCCTGAGTAGAACCAGATGCCTTCGAGGATGACGTTGTAGGCAACGAGGTTGCGCACGAAGTCCATCTTGCCCTCGGTGGTGGTGATGTCGAGGGTCTGCTCGGTCATGCGCTTGATGAAGTTCACTTCGAACTCTTCCTTGCGCGCCATGGAAGGCACCTTGACGTGAGAGCTGTAGGCAACCTCACGGTCAATGGGGAAGGTTTCGAGAACATACTCGAAGCTCATGCAGTGGTTTGCTTCTTCCCACATCTGCTTGGCGAGGTAGAGGTGTGCCTCGGGAGCATTGACGTAGGGGTACACGCCGAAGGCGAGTGCCTTGTTCACGAGCAGCTCGTTGGGGTTGAAGTAGCTCATCAAGAAGGTGATGGCGTGACGTTCTTCGTCACTCATCTTCTTGAAGTCAGCGATGTCTTCGCCGAGCTGAATTTCGTTGGGGAACCAGGTGTTAGCTACTGCCTGGTCGTAGAGGTCCATCGCCCACTTGTAGGTGACGGGCTTGAGCATGAGTCCTTCCTGGACTCCGGTACCGAGAATACCCATGGTGTTTCTCCTTAGATCGTCGTTAAAAGTGTGGTGTTTCTGTAATTCCCGCGAGAGCCGTTCCGGGTGGTCCGTCTCTGGTGTGGGGTGCGGCGGGGGTGACAGATAAAGCGGTGGTGCTGGTACTGCTGGTGGTGCAGGGGTGTCTGTGATCAGAGCGAGGTGCCTACTGGCAGGACTCGCACTGAAGGTCGTCCATGGGGTCGACGGGAACGATGTACTCGTCTACTGCTGTGGTGTAGTTCATTAGTTTCCACCTCCCGAAGCGCCAAATCCGAAGCCCTTACGCGCTGGAGCAGCAACTGCTGGCTCTGCTGCAGCCACAGCGGAGACCGCGTGTGGCTCTGGGTTTGCACCCGAGCCGCTGCCGAAGCCGAAGCCCTTCTTGGGTGCGCCGCCACCAGCGTTGATGTCTTCCGACTTGTTCACCTTGACGGTGGACTGCTCAGCGGTGTGGCGAGGCTTCATGTGTAAGTAGTAGGTGGTCTTGTGTAAGTAGTAGGTGGTCTTCACGCCACGGTTCCATGCTTCGGAGTAAATCTCCATCATGTCGCCGAGGTCGCGGGTTTCCAGGTACATGTTGCGGCTGATGGCCTGGTCAATCCACTTCTGTGCACGCGCTGCAACCTCAATGAAGGAAGAAGGCGAGAGCTGGAAGCTGGTCTTGTAAGCAGCCTTGATGTGGTCAGGAACCTGAGGCAGGCCCTGGACGTCACCCTGGCTACGGAGCAGGTCTTCACGGACGGTTTCCCACAGACCCAGCTTCTGCAGGTCGATAACCAGGTTGCGGTTGACTTCCAGGAACTTGCCCGAGCTGGTGGCACGGCTGAAGATCTGCGAGAACTGTGGGTCAAGACCAGGAGTTGTTCCGGCAACGAGACCGATCGACGCGGTGGGAGCAATCGCCATGAGGGTCGCGTTACGGATACCGTTCTTGACTTCCTTGCGGAGCTTGTCCCAGTCG
>JBEGKV010000091.1:0-3937 GCA_041183925.1 Actinomycetota bacterium | reverse complement strand
TTCCACTTCAGACTCATAGACGGGAAGCTCAGCCATGTTGTTATCGGGCAGGAAACCGACCAGCGTCCGCGCGTAGTCGAGAGCATCGCTCTCATCTGCGGCGAGGTAGTGGGACACACCGGAGACGGTGTTGTGGGTGAGCGCGCCACCAAGTTCTTCAAAGCCAACTTCTTCGCCGGTGACGGTTTTGATCACGTCAGGGCCGGTAACAAACATGTGGCTGGTCTTATCCACCATGATGACGAAGTCGGTCAGTGCGGGGGAGTACACCGCACCACCAGCAGCGGGGCCCATGATGATGGAGATCTGAGGGATCACACCGGACGCGGCAGTGTTTCGACGGAAAATCTCACCGTATTTGCCCAGGGCAACAACACCCTCTTGGATACGAGCTCCACCCGAGTCCAAGATGCCCAAGATAGGAACACCGGTCTTGAGAGCCAGATCCATTACCTTGATAATTTTTTCACCGGCTACTTCACCCAAGGATCCGCCGAAGACGGTGAAGTCCTGGGAGTAGACAGCAACCTGGCGGCCGTGAATGGTTCCGGTTCCAGTGACAACTGCGTCACCGTAGGGGCGGTTCTTGTCCATCCCAAACGCAGTCGTGCGGTGACGCACGTATTCGTCCAGTTCGACAAAAGAACCTGGGTCGAGAAGTTCGGTGATGCGCTCGCGGGCGGTCAGCTTGCCTTTGGCGTGCTGCTTCTCAGCAGCCTTAGCGCCGCTTTCCACAACTGCTTCGTTATAGCGAGCCTTCAGATCGGCTAGCTTGCCAGCAGTGGTGTACATGTCGGGAGATTTCGCGTTTTCAGTCACGCTTTTCACTCTACTTGCCAGAGGTATCGAAAAAGGGTTAGAGCTTCTCTACAAAAATCACCTGTCAAACTGTTCTTATGGACCTTCCGCTCAGCTCAGCTCACACCTCTCGTCTCCTCTGGCTCGACGAAGTCGGGTCGACGAATACTGATCTTGCTGCCCGGGTAACCGGGCCAGAAGCCGAGCTGTGGACAGACTTTTCTGTCGTGGCAACAGATAACCAAGTGGCGGGAAAAGGTCGACTCGGACGTGACTGGACTGCTCCAGCCGGAGCCTCGTTGGCCGTGTCTGTCTTGCTTCGACCTCAGACCCCTGCTGGACGGCCACTCCCGTCTGAGTCTTTGGGCTGGTTTGGTTTGCTCGCCGGATTGGCGATGACCAGGGCAGTGAATGGGTTCCTTCCTGCTGACCGTCAGGCTGTACTGAAGTGGCCGAATGATGTGCTCATCGGGGAAAAGAAAGTATGCGGTGTGCTCAGTGAACTCGTGCATACCTCCCAAGGTGCGGTGCTCATTGTGGGTGCCGGCGTCAACATTGCACTCGCCGATCACGATCTTCCCGTGCCCACGGCAACCTCGCTCGTGCTCAGTGGGGCCCCGGCCGAAACCACCACAATCGATGCCGTCCTAGCGGCATACCTCACGGAGTTTTCTCGTATTACGCGTGTGTTTATTTCGGCCGCGGGGAACGTGCGCAGCTCAGGTCTGCTCGAGCAGGTCAGTGACGTATGCGGCACGTTAGGAAAGTCGGTCCGCGTTGAACTTCCGTCGGGGGAGAGCCCGGTCGGAACAGCTATCGGGATCAACGAAGATGGTTCGCTCGTTGTTGAACTTGGTAACTGTGCAGAGCCACTTGTCGTTGCGGCCGGCGATGTCACGCATCTTCGCGTGGTCGCCGGGTCATAATTGAACAATGTCTCCACACAACGAAACAGTCGCCTTTGACTCCTCGCGCAGCGTACGCTCGGAGCCAACAGAACCTGTCGTTGTCAGACTGCGCCGACACGGTCGCATTTTGTTCATGCCAACTCTTGCCCTCATCGGTATCGCGACGGCCCTGGGTTTCTTTTCCGAAGGATTCCCCGAGTTGTGGATGAACTTGGTGTTCTGGATCGGGCTGGCATTTTTGTTGATTGTTCTGTGGATTTTTCCACTGGTGGTCTGGCTGGGTAATCGTGTCGTTATCACCACGCGTCGCGTCGTGATCTATCGCGGGGTCTTCACCCGCTCCAAGCAAGAGGTTCTGTTTGGGCGTATTCATGACGTGACCGTTCGGCAGAATGCGGTTCAGGCCGTTTTTGGGGCTGGAGATCTCCTGCTCAACACAGGGGCAGAAAAACCCATTCGTTTATTTGATCTACCCAAAGCCAACCTGGTGCTCTCAGCGCTAACCGAATTGGTCGATTCGCAGTCGCCACTGTCGGCCCAGCTGCGTCGTGATGACCAGCGCTGGACAAGCGAAATCTAAGACGCCTTTTTCTTCCCGGCTAGACGGCGCTGCCAGCCCCAGCTGGTGACTTGACGCATTGCTTCGAACACGATGTTCTTGCTCATCTTGGATTCGCCGATGACTCGTTCGGTGAATTCAATCGGAAGTTCGACCACGGTATAGCCGGCATCGAGAACCCGAAGAGTGAGATCAATCTGGAAACAGTAGCCATGAGAGTTGACCTCATCGAGGTGAATGTTCTGCAGCACCTCAGCGCGGAAGGCTCGAAAGCCCGCAGTGGAGTCTTTGACCTGGATGCCCAGCATGGCTCGGGTGTACCAATTTGCTCCACGACTGAGGAATAACCGACGCGCAGGCCAGTTCACCACGGAGCCGCCGGTCACCCAACGGGACCCAATAGCCAGGCCGGGAAAGTGAGCGCCCGGAATAGTTGGTGCCGAGACGGCGCCAATGAGAGCGTCGAGGCGGTCTGCCGGGTGGGAGCCATCAGCATCCATCTCCACCAAAATTTCAAAGCCGCGTTCGATGCCCCAGGCAAACCCTGCGAGATAGGCATCGCCCAGCCCGTTTTTTTCTTCGCGATGCAGAACGTGAACGAATGGATCGTCCACGGCCAGGGCATCTGCCGTGGCTCCGGTGCCATCGGGAGAGTTATCGTCCACGATGAGCACGTTCGCCGCCGGAACGGCCAAGCGAACGGCGCTCACGGCACGCGTGATGTTCTCAACCTCGTTATAGGTCGGAATGATGACAAGTGTGGTCATCGTTTCGTGTTCCAAACCCACCAGCGGTAGAGGGCAAACCTCACCAAAGTTCCTAAGCCAAGTCCGACGATATTGGCCGAAATATTGTCAGCCAACAGGCTGTCGAATCCCAACACATAGTGCGAGAACCAGAGGGTGGCCAGGGTGACGAGCATGCCGGCGACAGAGGCAAGGACAAACTCAAAAAGCTCCCGAAAAATGTCACTGCGCTTATCCCGGCGGAAAGTCCAATACCGGTTTCCTAACCAGTTGACCACAATTGCGAGGGAGGTGGAGATGAACTTTGCGCCGATGGGCCCCGACCACCAACCGACACCAAGGGTTCCCAGGGAGAGTAGATTAAAGAGGGAAATGTCGACGACTAAGCCGACTAAACCGACCAGTCCAAACTTGACGAAGTAGCCCAACAGGCCCCGGCGCAAGCGAGTAAACAGGCTCGGGGAGGGCTCGGCTGCGATTGCTCGCTCCGTAGCTGTCATGTTTCTCTCCCGGTGTTGTGCACTATCAAACCCGTTCAACCACGCGAAAGATGAGCCGTTGACAACTGTAGTTGGCGTAATAGGTGGCGGCCAATTAGCCCGCATGATGGTTCCCCCTGCCATTAATCTTGGCCTTGAAATCCGTGTGCTGGCTGAGAACGAAGGTTCCTCCGCGAAGATTGCTGCCACCGAAGTGGGCGACTACACCGACGTCGAGACCGTACTGGCGTTTGCCCAAGGCTGTGACGTCATCACCTTCGATCATGAGCATGTACCTGCACACGTTCTGGCTGAGTTGATCACACGCGGTTACTCCGTGCAGCCTGGTCCCCATGCCCTCGAGTTTGCCCAAGACAAGTTACGCATGCGTGAACGTTTGGGAGATTTCGGGATTCCTGTTCCCGGGTGGATGAAAGCATCAACGTC
>JBEGKV010000090.1:0-9235 GCA_041183925.1 Actinomycetota bacterium | reverse complement strand
GTCCGCAAGGAGCGGTAGTCCCAGATGATCTCTGTGCTGAGCCGCAGAAAACGTCGAAGATCTTCCACGTTAATGGCGGAGACGTCGGTATAGGTGATTCCTGCAGCTCGGTGCTTACCTATGCCAAGCAGGCTGGGTTCTGAAAAGTCTTTGCCACTCCAGAAGAGCACCTTTGTGCCGTGTTTATGGTCTTGGTAGCCCACAACAGGAATGTCATCCAAGAACCAGACGGGAGCACCGTGCCACACCTTGAAACTGGCGGCGGGGAGCGCCTGTTGGAATTCTTCGAAGAGAAAGTCAATCACGGCTGAGTTTTCCGAAGATGCAGCTGCGTTGTATTTCACGACATCGTTCATAGGGCCAGACTACGCTGGCCACATGAGTTCTCGAGATATGCGCGATAAGAAGGGAAACCTTCGCCGCATGCTCATCGAGATGCCATCAGACGTGAAACTAGCTCTAGAACAAACGGGCCTTCGTGCGGACTACGACCATCGCCCGGCCTATCAACGCAATGACTACCTTGCGTGGATAACCAGAGCAGTTCGGCAAGAGATTCGCCAGAAGCGACTCAATCAGATGCTGGATGAGCTGAAGAAGGGCGGCGTCTATATGCGGATGGACCACCCGGCTTCGAAGAAATAGTTACAATCCGCTATATTTCTCTCATGTCGGAAATTCTTAGGAATGCCCGGCTCACAGCACAGCTCACACAGAGTGAGCTTGCTTCCCGAGCACAGCTCACACAAAGCGTGGTGAGCGCATATGAATCAGGCCGGAGAGAACCGGCCTTGAGTACACTCGTGAAATTGGTGGAGGCCACGGGCTTTGTTATCAATATCGGACTCACACATCCCCTCCTCCACACGCCGGATTTCATGGGACTTGTGCACAGAAACAAACAACAAATCTTGGCCCTTGCTCAAGCTGCGGGAGTATCCAATATGAGAATTTTTGGAAGCGTAGCCCGCGGCACTTCTGGTCCCACAAGCGATATTGATCTATTGGTTGATATTTCCCCTGATGTGGGACTTATTGCTCTGATGCAATTAGAAAAAGACATTCAAGAACTGCTGGGGGTCGAGATTGATCTTGTTCCCGAGAGTGGACTCAAGCCTGGAATTCGTGAACAGGTACTCCG
Organism: Actinomycetota bacterium; assembly: GCA_041183925.1. Taxonomy (GTDB): domain Bacteria; phylum Actinomycetota; class Actinomycetes; order Actinomycetales; family Microbacteriaceae; genus Aurantimicrobium. The sequence goes on along the minus strand of JBEGKV010000090.1, from coordinate 8,094 downwards.
CGAAGCAATTTCTCTATGAGCAGGCGGGCGCATGCCCGCTTTCTCGAAATCAAAGAAGCGTGTGAAGTTATACAGCGCTATGCACAAGCTCAAGATATTGACGAGGGCATGAAATTCGACGCCATCAGGATGAGGCTTGTTGAAATTGGAGAAGCAGCCAAAGGACTGACTGAGAGGGACCGAGCTAGTTCCCCTGACGTTCCCTGGCAGTTGATTACGGGAATGCGCGATCATCTCGCACATAGGTATTGGGACACCGCACAGTCCATTGTGATGAACGCTGCTACCCAAGAAGTACCGAGGTTACTGGCTGCGGCTAACCACGCCCTGAACCAATGGGATGGCGTCGAACGGGAAGAGTAGTTAGTACCAGTAGTCCTTGCGCAGACGTGAGTAGAGAGCCAAGAACTTCGTCTCGTACTTGTTCCACAGCTTCTGCTTAGAGTTCAAGGGATACTCAAAGGCTGGCATGTAACTGTCCACGGTGGAGTTGAAGCCTGTCTTGAAATGCCAGAGGCCTTCCATAGCTCCTGCTGTGATGTTCTCGGGGTCGGGGACATTCCCGAGGTCATAGGCTTCGAAGCCTTCTGCTTTGAGATCACGCATGATGGTCCACTGCATGAGGTGTGGTGCAGGAAGACGCTTTTGAGTGCGGATAGAACCGCCATCTTTGTACCAGGCCTTCTTGCCGAAGGTGAAGACCACGGCGGCTGCAATCAGGGTGCCCTCGTGATGTGCCATATAGAGGCGAGCCTGGCACGCGGCATCAAACGTGCCCCACGCCTTGCGCAGGTAGTCCTCAGAACGGAAGAACGCACCTGAGCGGTCCTTAGTCCCACCGACAAGTTCTAGCAGCTGCACGATGTTCTCTTCAGAAAAAGGAACTCGGTTGACCTCAATGTCAGCTTTCATGGCAAAACGGAGGTGGTTACGAGCCTTGGGACCAAAGCTGGCAAACATGGATTCTTCATCAGGAGAGAGATCGATGGTGACCGACCACTGATACTGAGAAGGGTAGGCCTCTACCCAGCCATTGGCGGTATAGGCAGCGATGAGGTCGGGGTCTGTTTCTTGGTATGTCTCTATTTTGTATGCCAGGTTCTTCCCGCCAGCGAGCTGCTTCACTCGTTCGGTCAGAACCGCGACTTTCTCAGGGGTCATGCCGGAGACGCGGGGAGCATGGATCAAGTTACCCAGACCAAAAGCGGGACGCGTGAATTCTTGAATGGCGAGAACCTCGTCACCGGAGCTGTTGCGGAGGTGTTCTCCCGAAGGTTCCCAACCAGATCCGGTCTTGAACTGTGCCCAGGCGAGAGACTGCATGAAGTGGGGGTGGTGTTGCGTGCGCAACACGGCGTCATCCCACGATTCAGGTGCAGCGGAGCCAGTCATTTCTCCAGTATCCCGTAGGACAGTGTGACTACTCGGGTGACTCCCCGGCGTCGATACCATCAAGGAATTTGTTTCCCCCGGCACAGATGGCCAAGGTGGTTTCGATGAGATCTTCCAAGCTTTCAGACTCCAGGAGTGAGTATTGCTCGGCATTACCTACGGGGAGCATGGCAGCTAATTGCCAGAGTGCCGCGACGGGCTCTTCAGAAATTTCGGTATCTGCTTCCCAGAGCATCTCTCCATAATTCGCCGCACGGGAAAGCAGATCCCGAACCGTGAGTTCCACCGTCAATCTCTGTGAATCGAAACGCTCATCCCAGACGAGGTCGGGGAGGTACTCAATTTCTGCGCGGGGGTAGGGGTCAGGTTCGAGCCACGTGGTCACCAGAAACCTTCTCGTTCCTGAACCGGTAATCCCGAGGTTGTCATCGGTCATTCCAAAGTCGTCGACCTTCACAACTGTGCCGACCGTGATGCGTTCAGGCACTTCGCCCGCGGCAACGCGTTGAGGAAAAAGGGGCATGCCAAAGATGGGGTTGTCTGAGCCCACCAGATCGCCCATGAGCTTGAGATAGCGGGGTTCAAATACCCGCAGGGCGACGGGCATGAATGGCAGAACGACTGACCCCACGGGGAATTGGGGCAGAACGAATGCCATCAGCGATTATTCGTCTTCAGAAACCCAGAGTTCGTCATCGGCACGGAAGGTCTGCCAGACGACGTAGCCAATACCCAGAAGGGCGGCAATACCAATACCTGCGGCGATGTACTTTCCGGCCCCAGCCGTAGCAGCGGGAGCAACCTTGGCCACAGCCTTCTTGCCGACTGCGAGCTTGGCAACCTGCTTGGTTACTTCAGTGACGCGCTTGTCGCGAGCTGCATCAATGACAGAGAGCGTGCTCCCGATCACAGAAGCTACCGAGGGAAGAACTTCATCGACCAACTTGTCGCGAGTGGTCTGTGCAGCTGAGCGTGTTCCACGCACGACACGAGGAACAACTTCCTCACTGGTGACCCGACCGAGCTCACGGCTGGCCTGGCGCACAACTGCACCGGCATGGGAGAGAACCTGCTGCTGTTCGAAGAGCAGCGCTTCCGCTTGTGCTTTGAGTGCTTCTGCATAAACCCATCTTGCCACTGTTGTTGCTGAAAGGAAGCAGAGTGTTTCCCCGGTGAGCGAACGCAACGCAGAGTTAACCTGCGGTTGTGAAAAGATTGGTGCATGTCAATTCACACTGCAGTAGCCACGATGAACACCACTCTTGGCCCCATCAAGATCAACCTCTACGGAAACCACGCCCCCAAGACCGTGAAGAATTTCGTTGGACTTGCTACCGGAGATATCGAGTGGACTGACCCTCGTACCGGTGCAAAGCGCAACGATCCTCTGTACAACGGCGTAGTTTTTCACCGCATCATTCCTGACTTCATGATTCAGGGAGGCGACCCTCTCGGCACTGGTACCGGCGGCCCCGGCTACCAGTTCGATGACGAGATCAACTCTGAACTTAACTTCACTCAGCCTTACATTCTTGCGATGGCAAATGCGGGAACCTATGGCGGAAAGGGAACCAACGGTTCTCAGTTCTTCATCACCACTGCTCCCACCACGTGGCTCCAGGGCAAGCACACCATCTTCGGTGCTGTTGAAGATGAAGCAAGCCGCGCCATCGTGGACCAGCTCGGCGCAGTCTCGACTGATGGCCGTGACCGTCCCCTCGATGACGTCGTCATCGAGTCGATCACTGTCGAACAGGTCTAACTCTTCGTGACCAACGAAACAGGCTGGGGGGCTGCTGACGAAGCAGCCCCTTCCTGTTATCGCCATCCGGCGAATTCGACCTACATCCGCTGCCAGCGGTGTGAACGACCCGTGTGTGTGCAGTGCCAGACACAAGCACCTGTGGGCGTGATATGTCCTGAGTGTGTGGCTCAAGCTAAAGGTCGTGCACCTCGGGCTCGGGGTCTTGTGTTGGGCGGCTCCGGCCAGAAGCCGGTCATGACCTATACGCTCATGGCCATCACCGGGCTGTTCTTCCTTGTGCAGCTTATTCCAGGCTTGGACGCCACGAACTTCCTGGCATATGCCCCGTATTTCAGTTACGGAGAGTATTCCCTCGTCGGTGCGCCGTATGAGCCGTGGCGCATGCTCACGAGCGTTTTTGCTCATTCAACAGGCTTTGTTTTCCACATCCTGCTCAATATGTACACCCTGTGGATTTTTGGCCGAATCCTTGAAGCCATGTTGGGCAAAGGAAGATTCCTCACCCTCTACTTAGCCTCAGGCCTAGCCGGTTCGCTGGGAGTGATGTTTTGGGCTCCCCACACCACCTTTGTGGTGGGAGCATCCGGTGCCATCTTTGGATTGATGGGCGCCTTCCTGGTCATTCAACGCAAGCTGGGCGGGGAAACTACCCAGTTACTGGTGCTGGTGGGCATCAACCTGGTTATCGGCTTCCTGCCGGGAATGAGTATTTCGTGGCAGGCCCACCTCGGTGGTCTGATTGGCGGCGCACTCCTGGGCTTCATCTACGTCTCAACTCGAAAGCTGTCCCAGCGCAGACTTCAACTCGTCTTGATCAGCCTCACGGTTGCCGTGTTTATGGGATTAGCACTCTCCCACGCCCCCCTGTTTGTGGTGGGGTAAGCCAGAGAGTTATCCACATGCTTATCCACATGGGGAGAATTACACGCGTGTAATTAGAGTTAGCGCCACCGTGTGGTCATCAAGAATCCAATGGGCAGTGAACCCTGGCTGATGTAGAAGACGATGATCCAGACCAGGCCGACCAACATGAACCCAAACATGACGGGCTTGAACCATACGGGGTTCGGAGCATCGTGACCTGAGGTTTCTGGGGTGCGAGGTGCCTTGGTGCGCTTCTTTGTTCCAGCCATGGTCAAAATTCTACCCGAATTCTCCGGACCCTCAGAAAGCGCCCAGTTGCAGCCGGTAAAGTTGGGTAAGTGTTGAAGCCCGGAACCCTCTCCCGTGTCATGGGTGTAGTGGGTGAGCTTCTCATCACCTTCGGTGTCATTGTTTTGTTATTCCTTGCTTGGCAGCTGTGGATCAATAACGCCGTTGTGAAAGGCCAACAACAAGCGGCCAGTTCCTCGTTGACAAAAGAATGGGCAGACGCGGAAGATTTCACGGCAACGGCTCTCCCTGAAGAAGATTTTGGTCCTGCGCCAGCCTTTGGGGGCGTTGCAGCCGGTGCACAATTTGCAACGATCTACATTCCTCGACTGGGAGCTGACTCCACCCGAGTAGTGAAGAACGGGGTCGAGCTTCCCACCGTGCTTAATCATGGTTATTTCGGCCACTACCCCGATACACAGTGGCCGGGACAACCCGGCAATTTTGCGTTGGCTGTCCACCGCACCAACTGGGGAAGTCCTTTCGGTGACGCACCTCAATTCCAACTTGGCGACAAAATCTATGTTGAGACGGAAGACGGGTATTACACCTACGTTTTCCGCAACTACGAGTTCGTGCTGCCCACCGCAGTCGATGTTCTCCTGCCTGTTCCCGGAACAAACCAGTCCCCCGGCGAGCAAAGCATCATCACCATCACCACCTGCAATCCACTGCTCGGTGATGCAGAGCGCATGATTGTGTATGGCGTCTTGGATTCATGGCGCCCACGTTCTGCCGGTCCACCTGCAGAGATGGCAAAGACTCAGAAGGTGAATTCATAATGTATTCAGCGCTGTGGCGAGTATTGCCAGGAAACCTGTGGATCAAGGTAGCCATCTTGACGGCAGGGGTCATAGTTGTGGTCACACTGCTGATGATGTTTGTTTTTCCTGCCGTCGATGCGGCAATTTCCGTGCGAGAGGTTACGGTAGACCAATGACCAAGATCTTGGTAATCGATAACTACGACAGCTTTGTCTATACCCTCAACGGCTATTTGCAGGAGCTGGGCGCTGAGACCGTCGTCGTGCGCAATGACCAGATTCCTCTGGCAGAACTCGATGCGACTCTGGCGCAATATGACGGAGTTTTGGTCTCTCCCGGACCGGGCAAGCCTTCAGATGCTGGCGTCTCTATTGCCGCTGTGCACAGTGCCAAGAAGCACAACATCCCCCTCTTGGGCGTATGCCTGGGGCATCAGGCCATTGGGGAAGCCTTTGGTGCAACAGTGACCAATGCTGAAGAGCTCATGCACGGCAAAACCTCGCTGATTACCCACGACACCAGCGCACTCTATGCGGCAGTTCCTCAGCCCTTCACCGCAACCCGGTATCACTCACTAGCTGTCGTGAACTCGACTGTTCCTGCAGAGCTGACAATCACCAGCTCCACCGCAGGTGGAGTGATTATGGGACTCCAGCACAAGCACGCACCCATCTATGGTGTTCAGTTCCATCCCGAATCGGTACTGACCGAGGGCGGTTACACCATGCTAGGCAACTGGCTCGAGGTCTGTGGCTTAGCCGGCGCAGCAGAGCTGGCCCTGACGAAGAGCCCCCTTATTCGCTAAAGCTTTAGCCGGCGCAGTAGGTAATGGTGATGCTGGTTCCCTGCTGAACCACACCGGGACTCACTGACTGGGTCTTCACCGTGGGCGTTGCCGCCTTGGGGCAGCCCGTGTCCGCCTGAACGGTCGGCGTAATAGACAGGGTGCTCAGTGCATTGTTGGCATCGGTGACAGTCATGCCTCGAAGGTCAGGAATTTCGATCTTGCCGTCAGAGACAAGCAGGTTGATTTTGCTTCCTTGAATCAGCTTGGTGCCCAATGTCGGGGTAGTGCTGATGACGAGGCCCGCGGCATAGGAAGGCGAGTGACCTTCGGTGACGGTCCCCACCTTGAAGCCGGCAGCTTCAAGTTGAGTTGTGGCGTCAGCCACAGACATGTCTGCCACCTGCGGAACTTCTACTTCGGTCTTGCCGGCCGAGACATACAAAATAATCGGAGAGCCCGGGTCAACCACAGTTCCCTTGGGGGGATCCGTGCGGATGACCTTTCCCTTATCTGTCGTCGCGCTGTTTTCAACGACCTGACTGGTGATGAAACCTAAATCTTTGAGCTGAGTTTCTGCCTTGCTCACGGTGACGTTATTGAGCTGAGGGACAGTAACTGTGCTGGCAGGGAACAGGTTCGCCGGCTGCAGCGTTGCCACCCATAAACCCATGCCCATGATCGCACCGAAGATCAATGACACAATTCCCACAATCGCGACCACGCGCTTGACGGGAGGCCGGAACTTTTCAGGCTCGATGAGGGTGGGTGCCGTTTGGGGATCCGTGCCAAATAAGAAAGCGAAGTCGGCAGGTAGTTCACTGTTGATTGTGGGCGTGTAGGCCAGAGCAGGTTCTGAAATAGGGCCCAGCAGCTCGTCAACAGGAGAAGGAGGTGTTGGCGCAGCAGGAACACGACCGGCAGCGGCCTCGCCCAGCGCCCGACCAAACGCAGTCGTCGTTTGGTAGCGCTGGGTCTTGGACTTGGAGAGCGCCTTCAACACAACAGCATCCAGAGCTGGAGAAACTTTAGGGTTCAGGGAGCTGGGAGCATCGGGCTGAGCGTGAATGTGCTGATGTGCAACAGCAACGGCAGTATCCCCGCCGAAAGGAACTTTGCCGGTCAGCATTTCAAAGAGCACGATACCGATGGCATAGATATCGGTGCGCGCATCGACCTTTTGCCCCTTGGCCTGCTCCGGAGAAAAGTACGCCGCGGTTCCCAAGATTGAGGTGGTGACGGCCAAGTCATCGAAAGTGTCAGAGACAGCTCGAGCAATTCCGAAGTCAAGAATCTTGACGCTCCCGGTGCGGGTCAGCATGATGTTGCTGGGTTTGATATCCCGGTGCACAATGCCGGCGTTGTGGGCATATTCCACGGCAGAGAGCAGCTCTGCAGCAACGCGAATAGCTTCGGCAACCTTGAGAGCACCCCGGGCAACCAGCTTAGAAAGTTCTAAACCATCCACGTATTCCATGACCAGATAGGAACGAGTGTGTTCGGTTGCAACTTCATCAAGGTAAGTGTCTTCACCTGCGTCGAGCACACGAACAATGTTGGGGTGAACCATTGACGCCGAAGCGCGAGCTTCTTGCTTAAAGCGCTCGCGGAATTTGAGGTTGCTGGCTAGCTCGGGGTTGAGCAGCTTGACGGCAACCTTCTGGCCGCTGACAGAGTCGTGGGCAACGTAAACATCGGCCATGCCGCCGGTGCCAATTACTTTGCCTAGCTCGTAGCGCCCCGCAATAACACTTTTATTCTGTGCCACAGATTCCCCTAGATAAGACTCTCGGTCTAATCTAGTTCAAACTCGAAACGTTGAACGTGGTTGTGGGAGAACTCGCAGATGGCGCGAGACCAGAACAGGTTACCTGGTAGGAAACCGTGTGGTTACCTTCAGCAGAAGGAGCCGTGAATGGCGCCGTTGCATTGGGGACTGTTGAGACAGCTGAACCATCAACGAGTACTGTGTAACTCTCAAGAGTGTGACCGGATGGGCATGAGGTGTAGCCAGCCCAGGTGGCAATAAGCGCCTGACCAGGAGTCGCGGTTGTGTCGTTGATGCTTGGCGCGGTGCTAGGTGCAGGAGCAACAGGAAGATCACCGTAGTACGTCACGTTAATGGTGGTTCCGTTAGCAACCTGAGGGCCGGTGGGGTTGACGTCATAGACAATGCCCACCTTGTCAGCACTAGGTGCTGCGGTTCCCTTGACCTGGTTGACCGTCATGTTGAGCTT
>JBEGKV010000089.1:0-4523 GCA_041183925.1 Actinomycetota bacterium | reverse complement strand
GATGACGTTCAGCAGCTTCTAGGCAAGCGCATGGTGACCGCATGAGAGCAGTGATTGTGGCACTCGCTGTGCTGGTTTCACTCGTCCCGCTGTGGCCGGTGTATCAGAATCCCGCGTTCTTTGTTGCCATTGTGGGGGGCGCTGTACTGGGTGGACTGATTGCCTGGGTCTCGGCACTCCGGAGATGGTCAGTGCTGCGAACCACGCTGGTCACTGTCGCGGCCATTCTGATATTCGGTGTTCCGCTAGCTGTTCCCAGTGCAACACTGTTAGGCATTCTGCCGACACTGCCGGGGCTTCTCACTCTGTTGTCCGGGATCGTGCTGTCCTGGAAACAGCTCGTCACCATCATGCCTCCCGTGGGCGCCTACGAAGCGTTGCTTGTTCCCGCCTTCTTGCTGTCACTTGTGGGTGTTCTTCTTGCGGTGTCGCTGAGTACGCGCATCTCAAAGCGTTCAGGCTGGTCCAGTATCGCCGGACTTGTTCCTGTGCTGACACTGGGCGTCTCGATTTGGCTGGGCACCGGCCGCGGATTCGCAGCCATTCTGGTCTCTGCAGCGGTGTTTATTCTCATCGCACTCTGGTTTGCCTCGGCCAAGCGAGGTATTGCTCGCTCGGGTCTGCGTGCGATAGGAATCGTCACGGTGGCCACTGTGGTTTCCAGTGCCCTGCTTCTTGTACTTCCCATCACTGAGCGCAGTGTCTGGCGCAACAGCATTGAGCAGCCTTTTGTGTTGCAGGATGGCACCAGTCCGTTGTCGGAATACCGTTCCTATGTCACGGGTGAATATTCCACCGTTGATCTGCTCACGGTCACGGGCCTGTCCGCCGGCAATCGAGTCTCCCTCGCAACCCTCGATAACTACACCGGCGTGAATTTCACCGTCGGGGGAACCGCGGCAGACTTCACTCGCCTGCCGGGTTCCGTCTCAACCAGAGGGGCAGAGGGTGATGTTGTTGACGCAGAATTCCAGATTGAAGGGTTGGCAGGTCCCTGGGTGCCACTGCCCGGTGCCCTCGGATCCCTGTCTTTTACGGGGCAGAATGCTCGCACTCTGACTGACCACTTCTATTACAGTCGCCCCGCCGCGACGGGTGCGCTCACCCAGGCTTTCGAAGCGGGGGATACCTATCAGAGCGTTGCCCTCTCTGCGCCGCTGGTGTCACTGTCACAGCTGGCTGACCTTGTTCCCGGCAATGCCACCGTGCCTGCGCCGGCTGTCATCCCAGACGGCCTCGACGCCTTCGTCGCTTTAGCAGCCAAGGGAGAGACCACGCCGGGTGGTCGATTGCAGGCATCCCTCGATGCGCTGGCGTCCGAAGGGTATGTCAGCCATGGTGCCCCGGACGACGTACCGAGTGCATCTGGTCACGGCGCTAACCGCATCGCAGCTCTTTTTGCCAGTACCCCCATGGTGGGCGATGCTGAGCAATATGCCACCGCTGCAGCGTTAATGGCGACGCACACAGGTTTTCCTGCCCGTGTTGTGATGGGTTTCCTCATCACTGAGGGGACTGATTCAGATGCCCCGGTCACATTGACCGGGGCCCAGATGACTGCCTGGATTGAAATCTCCACCCAGCAGGGCTGGGTCGCTATCAATCCAAACCCTGAAGAGCGTCCTATTCCGGAGCAACAACCAGACGACCCTACCGAGGTCGCTTTCCCACAAACTGCAGTGGAACCCCCGGCACAAGAAGAACCCCAGCTCAACGACAACACTGTGCCGGAAGCTGCTGAAGAACAGCAACCCACACCGTCAGATCCTGTATTGCAAACCGTGTTAGCTCTCGTTTCGGGGGCAGCCTGGCTTCTTCTGGTTCTGGGCATCGCCGTCTCACCATTGCTCGGAATTATTGCTCTGAAGCGGCGCCGGCGCTCGCAGCGCCACAGCGCCGAAGATTCCCGTGCACAAGTTGAGGGCGCGTGGTCTGAACTGCGTGACGTGATCACAGATCATGGGGTGGTGAGCCCGACCTCCGCGACGAGAAATGAAATCGCAGAGCATGTCGGCCTATCTGCCGCCACAATGGTGGCGGTTCTGGGTGATAAAGCTCAGTATTCCCCCGATCCCGTGAGTGAGCTTGACGTGGAACGCGCCTGGGCAGATGTGGTGAGTGTGGAAATGGAACTGGGAGCGGGAATGACCCGCTGGCAGCGCATCCAGGCACTGATCTCGCTGAAATCATTTGGCTGGTCGTGGGCACGCTTCACCAGATGGCCCGGTTCGCGCCGGTAACATCACAGCATGTCCTGTGAATTTTGCCAGAGCGAGTTGCCTGCCGGTGCTTTGTTTTGTGGCGAATGTGGAAACGCTGTTTCCCGCAGCCCTCGAGCTCCGGTGCCGGTCGAAACTGCTCCTCCCACACCGGAACACTTTGCCCCGGTGAGCTCGGGTGAGCCAGAAACCACGTCGACCAAGGTTGTTCCCCGGGTCGAGGGAGTGAATCTTTCGGAACTTTTTGAAACTGAGCCTCGGGAATCAGCACCGACGCCTCGTTTTGCCACCGAAGCGGAGTTAAGCTCTGTCTTGTCTTTCACCATCACGTTGGGAAGTGGCGAATCTGTTGAGCTCACGCGAAGCGGTTTGTTAGGCCGCATGCCTGCGCCAGCTGAAGGGGAAGAGTTCGAACACCTCATCGTGGTGACCGACCCAGGCCGTTCAGTCTCCAAAACTCACCTCGAATTGGGTGTGGAGGGCGATGAGCTGTGGGTGGCTGATCGGAACAGTGGCAACGGGTCGATTATTCGTGAGCCAGGTGTTGTGCCGCGTCGCGCTCAGCCTGGTACCCACTACACCGTCGTGCGTGGAACTCGAATCGACATCGGGGATCTCCACCTCACCATTTCATAGGCAGAGTTATCCACCGATAGTTCCTGTGGTCGACGTGCAGTGGCGCACCTGTGATGAAGTGCGCATATGCGCTTTCCCCTCTTTGCCCTGATTGCCCCCTTACTTGCCAGTGTCGTGTTGTGGACGGTGACCGGCTCCGCCTACACCCTGCTGTTTGCTCTGCTCGGACCGGTCATGGCGCTTGCACAGTTTGCTGACGGCAAATTACACACTCGTCGTTCGTTGCGAGAGCGTGAAGCTGAACGCGAAGAGGAAGAAGTCCGAGCTGTGCTGCACGAAAGCCACCTTCGTGAGGAAGATCGCCAGCAGCAACTCCGCCTGTATCCCGCAGCATCTTCTTACTGCGAGGGTGATGCACAATTTCGCCCACTGTGGGCAGCAGGTGAGAACATTTCGGGTGACGAGCGCATTGTCCGGCTGGGGTTAGGCGTGGGGAATGCATTTCCTGACCTTCTGGATCTCTCAGCAGGACTGGCCATTCAAGGTGATGCAGTGGAGGTTGCCTCTGTCCTGCGTGCACTGGCTACTCATTTGAGTTGGAAGTGGGGTGCTGCTGAAGGGCTTCGGGTGGAACAAGACGTGATCAGTCAGCCCGAGTGGAAAGTACTTGATGTGCCGAACGCAGACAGGCTGAGCACCCTTGTCTTTCGAGTTGAGGAAGGACGCCTCCTTCCCTCTGGTGTTCGCTATCTCCTCACCGTGAACTCAGGTCGCGGAGTGCTGGTTGATACAACGGCACGAGTGAGTAGCGGGCAGTCCCTCCCCCAGATTGAAATCGACTTTCTCACCCGCGCACAGGTGCAGCCCATCATGGGAATCCTGCGGCAGGAGCTGGAAGCTCTTCATGCTCCGCAACACTCTGCGTTGCCCGAGAAGGTCGTGGCGCGGCTCGTGGAATCTGAGGAGTATCAGTCATGTCGAGGTACCTTGGTGGTCTGTGCGGGGGGGCAAGAAACCCAGCCGTTATTTCTAGACAGAATTCTTGCGTGCATGGTTGATAGCCCTGTGTTGCAGTTACCCCGCAGACCAGCTTTCCCTCCTGATCGTGGACTTCAAAGGTGGGGCAGGTTTCCAGGATCTCGAGAATTTGCCCCATGTGGCCGGCATCGTCACCGATTTGAATACCCACGAGGTGCACCGAGCTGTGATGTCACTCCAGGCAGAGGTTCGATACCGAGAGAAAGTACTCGTGGAGCAGCGTGTGACAGATATTCGTGAGCTTCCACACTCGTCTGAACTGAGCCGCTTGATTGTGGTGGTTGATGAGTATCGTGCTCTTCTGGAAAGGTTTCCTGAGTTTTCTCAAGTCTTTATTGATCTCACGTCCCGCGGCCGCGCACTCGGGATCCATGTTGTTCTCTCTAGCCAACAGGTAGGGACTGCGTTGGGCGACGCTGTGTTAGCTAACTGTGCTCTCAGAATCAGTTTCCGCGTGGCGCACACGCAAGATTCGCTGGCACTTGTGGGAAGTGACGCGGCATATACCTTGGACCATACTCCGGGCAGGGGAGTGCTCAGAGGGACTGGCCTTGCCCTCAGGGAATTTCAAGCGCCGTTGCCCCGCGCTGAGGATGTTGATCTCGTTGTGACCCGAGCGAAACAGTGGGAATCTGAACATCCACACTGGTGCCCCAGAAAACCATGGCTTGCGCCACTGCCGAGCAAGAT
>JBEGKV010000088.1:0-3988 GCA_041183925.1 Actinomycetota bacterium | reverse complement strand
CTAAACTCAGCTCCCGAGCAGAACTAGCCCCAGTGGGGCGGTTTGTCACGTTTGAGCTGTTCGTCATTACTCAGTGAGCGCTCAGCCCAGTCTTCCCCGATGGCCTCGAGGGGCTGGTCCTGGAAACTCGGGTCAACCTCGACACCGTCAGGCTTCCATTGCACGCGACGATTAACCCGCTTACCCGGCCCATCCGAGGTCGCAGCAGATTTCTCAGACATTAGTTCTCAGGCTGGGTGGTGGGGAGAGTAAGAGGCTCAGTCACTGCATCTGGTTCTGAGAAGGAAGCTGCAGTGGGTGGTGCGTCATAGGTGATGGTTTCCACGATCTCGTCTTCGATGAAAAGCGTGTCACCCACCTGCTCCACAACAACAGTTTCAACGATGTCGATGGATGCGATCTCAGCCTCAGGGTCTTGACGCGCCTCGGTCTGAACCTCTTCTTCACCCATATCTGGCGCAGTGACCGGTTCGGCAACAGCCGCAACAATGCGAGGAATCTCGATCGGGCCGGTGATATCTGTTTCTTCGAGCGGATCAACGCCGATGAGGGCGGCGATGCGCGTGGCCACCGCGTCAGGGTCGGCGAAGAGTTCAAAGGCGTGAATGCGAATGTAGTGCCACCCCAGACGGCGCAACATCTCAGGACGCAAACGTAGGGACTCACGCAGGCTTCCGCGGGCGAGGACAGCATCTGTTTCCACAGCCACAGCGCGGCCTTGGTAAGAAGCAGCCAGGGCAATTTCACCGGCGTGGTTGAGCGAGACGGTGAGACCACGGCGCTCGAGGCGCTGAGCCAAGTCGATGAGCATAGGCTCGGCAGCCTCGCGGGAACTGGAGCTTCCGCGGGGAGCATCGGTCTCAGCGAGAACTTCAGCCAGTGCACGCATCCCGTCCGACAGGCGACTTTCGTCAATGTCTCCGGGGCGGAAGCAGGAGACGATCTCCATCGAGCGACGCGCCCGGGTCATGCCCACGGCGAGCAAACGCTCGCCGCCGGGCAAAGCCAGCGCACCAAAGTCAGAGAGCAGACGGCCGTGAGGCGTGCGGCCATAGCCAATGGAGAAGATCACACGGTCGCGGCTTTGAGCCACGGCCTGCTCGAGAGTCATCACGGCGAAAGACTCTGCGCGATCTTCGAGGATGAACTCTGCCAGGTCCGGGCGACGGGCAAATGCGGAGAGAACCGACTGTTCCACGCGCACCGCATGCTTGGGGCTTGCCGTAATCACCATCAGTGATTCGGTGGGGCGCTCGATGGCGTGCTCAAGCACCAGCTCAACGACGCGCGAGACCTCAGCGTCCACACTCTCTACCGCACCGGTGGTGGAGTCGGGCATGCCCGTTCCATCTGCGATGTAGTGCAGGCGCAGACTCGAGTGACCGAGGAAAGTTCCTGCCCAAGGCAAGGAAGAAATTTTGCCGCCATAGAAGCGACGGTTGACCACATCGGCCAAGTCTTCTCCGCCTGCGCGGTAGCTCTTGGTCAACGAGCGTGACGGCAAGATGCCCGCGAATTGGGCCAGGGCTGACTTACTGTGCCAAGTGTCCGCATCGGTGGCGGGAGTGAGTGGGGTTTCAAATTCACCCATCCCTGTTTCGAAGCGGGACGGTGTCTGCGTGACGGGGTCTCCAAAGACAACCACGCTGGCACCGCGACGAATCGCTCCCGCGTTCTCTGCCACGGTGGTGGCGCCAGCATCGACGAGGAATACAGCATCGAAGGACACAGAGTCGGGGATGAGATGTGCTTCGTAGGGTGAACACAGCCAGACCGGTGCAATGGACTTCGACAGACGCGGTGCAAGTGCAATGAATTCGTCGGGGCTGATGTGATCTGCACGCAGGCTCTGACGCAGGCGCTCGGCCTCATCGGGAAGGTCGACTAATCCGATTTTCCAGAGCTCTGCCAGGCGTGCTGCCAAGAGTCCGCCATTGGCCGAGGCGTGAGCATCGTCGACGAGACGGAAGTCTGCCTCGAGGCGATCCAGGATTGCTGTGTTGGCGCTGAGCAAAGCCTTGTCATTGGCCAGCATGCCTTCAAGCACCGACTGCCACCAGGCCAGTTCAAGTTCGTCAGCAACCTGGCTCTCAGGGACGTGGCGGGCAGACAGGTCTGCGAGCAGAACGTCCAAGTCCATCTCGCGCAGGTGAGCCAGCAGTGTGGTTCGTTCCTGCAGGTTGTGCAGAACTTCTGACTCGGCGGCCAAACCAGAGACCTTGTTCGTCAGGGTGGGGAGAGGAAGTTTCAGGAAGGAACTGTCGGTGCCGGTCTGCCCCAGTGCTGTGTCGAGCAGAACGAGGTCGGAGACCACCTTGCTAAAAGCAGCTTGCAAGTCTGCAACACCGACGGGAACCTCGGGCACCGCGCCGGCGACAACGTAACGCTGCCACAGCACACGCTGCTGTTGAATGGCGATCAGAGCCTCGTGCATATCGGGAACCGAGGAGCCTGGGCGAACATATTCGAAGGCGAGCTTCTTGAGGCGACGGCGGTCGCCACCATTCATACCGCTGCCACGACCAGAGGTGGCGGTAATGAGTTCGGTGAGGGGACGGTCATAGACCGCGGGCAGGAACTTATCTAGCGTCTCGCGAATATCGACGAGGAGTCCTAAGTAGATGCCCAGTTCTTCGAGAGTCTCGAAGGGGCGCATCTTGGTGCGGCTGAAGACTTCTTCGGCACGCTCAATGAGCTTGGGCAATTCTGTCTGGTGCAGACGCTTTGCGAGTTCGTGCGCTGCCGTGGTTTCTTCCGAGGTGGGGAAGTTAGCGCCGTACCAGGGTGAATCATCAGGGCCATAGCGGAATTCACCCAGTGCTGCTGCCTTGATCAGGCTGGCGGCTGCCTGGGGCCGGCTGTTCGCGAGCCCTTCGATGGCACGGCGAGGAAGTCTCGCCGTGGTCGAAGGAGGCGTAGCCAAGAGGCTGAGGCGTGAGAGTTCTTCTAGAGCATCCAGAACAGAGACACCGAGGACGGAATCTTCACGGCTGAGCGAGGTGCGGTAGTCGAGTAACACCTTACGCAGGCGCAGCAGTGCGTCGTCGACGTCGGTGACGTTGGGGCGCGTGGCCTTCTCATTCCGCAAGATGGCATTGATCAGATCGCGGCGCAGCGAGCGTGGCGAGACGGTGAGGCCGTCGAGGCCAACCTGGCTGAGGCGGTGCACCACCGAATCGAGGCTGGAGCGACGAGCACCCACAACCAACACACGCTTGTGAGCGCCAGCGAGAACGCCGATGGCGTTCACGATGGTCTGCGTTCCACCGGTACCCGGCAGAGTCTTCACAACCAGAGAATTCCCGGCACCGATTTCTGCCACGATGCTTTCTTGCTCGGCGTCCGCATCCAACAGCAGAGTGTCGGTGGCAGGTGGACGAGCATCCTGATCGATCACGTGCGCATCTTTGTGACCTTCGGTCAGACGCGTGCGCGCGGTGATGTTGCCAGCAAGGGCATCGAGGACGGGGTGGGCGAGCTCGCGCACGTCGGCCACCATGGCGGCAGAGAGATCAGAGAAGCTTGACGCGACCAATCGCGGTTCGACCTCGAACCCGCTGAGATGCGAGGTCAGTCCACGCAGACGCTCCATGACAGGAAGCGGGTTGAACATGCCATCGAGGTTGGCTAAGGCCACAAAAGATTCAGCATCCAGAGCCACGCCAAACTGACTTTCCAGTGCACGTGCCAGCTGTGGGTTTAGAAATGGCTGGCCGGAAAGTTTCAGTTCAAAGTCTTTACCGTAACGACGCAGCGACATCGGGCGCAGCAACACTGGGCCGCAGTAGTCACGGTCCTGAAATGTCCACTTCGCCAGACCCAGCGCAAGGTAGACCGATTCGATGCTGCGCATCGACCGCAGTTCGGTGCTCTTGGCCGTGATGGCTGCCGCCGCGAGGCGAGCGTTCCGCAGAGCAAACTCTTCACGGATGAGGTTCGAGAGCAGAGTGGGCTTGCCCGAGATGAACGAGGGCAGACCGCCGGGGTG
>JBEGKV010000087.1:0-6927 GCA_041183925.1 Actinomycetota bacterium | reverse complement strand
GAACATAAGCTTCATCGATCACGACGAGCACATGTGGCGGAACGTGCGCGAGGAATGCGCGAAGTTCTTCGTGACCTACTGCAGTGCCCGTGGGGTTATTGGGTGTGCAGATAAAGATGACTTTTGTTGCAGGGGTAATCGCGGCCAACATGGCGGGAAGGTCGTGACGGTGATCAGGGGTGAGGGGAACCTCAACCGGAGTGGCCCCAGCACCCCGAACCAGGATGGGGTACGCCTCAAACGAGCGCCAGGCATACATGACCTCATCACCGTGACCGGCGAACGCACGAATGAGCTGACCGGCAACCTCCACAGATCCCGTGCCGAAAGCCAGCTCAGATTCTGTGACCCCTAAACGTGCGGCCAGGGCTGCCGTGAGTTCGGGAGCAGCCATGTTGGGGTACCGGTGCATCGTGGAGGCGGCATCAGTGATGGCCTGAATGACAGAAGGCAGTGGCGGATAGGGGTTCTCATTCGAGGAGAGCTTGTATACCGGGCCATCCCAGCCGTCGACAGTGGACTTTCCTGGCTTGTAGGCAGGAATCTTCTCAATGTGTGCCGGCTGCTTAATCACCCCTTCACGATACTCGGATGTATCCCTGTTGAACAAAGCAGTCCTCCACACCCGACACGACTGTGTGTTCATGCACACATGAGTCAACAACCGACCTCGGGGTGCCGTATTCGCGCCATTGTGAGCCAGAAGAGAGGAGGTGTAAACTTGTTTACACTAAGGAGATTTCCCATGGCTACGTCCAAACCCATTGCTATCCGACTGCCTGTTGAATTAGAAGCGCGACTGAAGTCGCTCTCTGAAAGAACAGGAAGACCCATGTCCTACTACATTCGCGAAATGATCAAGATCGCTATTGACGAACTCGAAGATGAAGTCTGGGCTCAGGAAGCTGTGGAGGAATGGGTGAAGTCCGGAAAAGAAACCATTTCTTTGGGAGAGTTCAAGCACAAGTTAGGAATATGAGCAAGTGGGAACTGAGATTCACTCAACGGTTCACTAAGTCTGCTTCGAAGCTTGATCACTACGTTCAACGCACACTCACCGCAGACCTCGAATTCATCGCCCAACTCGATGACCCAAAATCCCGTGGTACTGCTCTCGTGGGCAACCTTGCTGGCTACTGGAGGTATCGCTCTGGCGATTACCGAATCTTTGTCAAGTTCCTGAACAACGAACTCGTCATACTCGCGGTCGATGTTGGGCATCGCTCACGCATTTACCGTCAGTAACGCAGAAGGCCTAGCCCCAAAGGGGCTAGGCCTTCTTCAGTTCAGTTGAACTTAGATGCTTGCAACATCGAGAGGGATACCAGGACCGAACGTGGTCGAGACTGCACCCTTCTGGATGTAACGGCCCTTTGCCGATGAAGGCTTGAGGCGAACAACTTCGTCCAGAGCTGCGGTGATGTTCTCAGCCAGCTGCTCAGCGGTAAACGACGCCTTGCCCACGATGAAGTGAACGTTGGAGTGCTTGTCTACCTTGAATTCGATTTTTCCGCCCTTGATGTCGTTAACAGCCTTAGCAACATCAGGAGTAACGGTTCCGGTCTTGGGGTTTGGCATCAGGTTACGAGGACCCAGTACCTTACCGAGACGACCGACCTTACCCATGAGCTCAGGGGTCGAGACAGCTGCATCGAAAGCAACGTAGCCAGCGGCTACCTTCTCAATGAGCTCGTCGCCACCAACCTCGTCAGCACCAGCTGCGAGTGCAGCCTCTGCAGCGGGACCGGTTGCGAACACGATAACGCGTGCAGTCTTACCGGTACCGTGAGGCAGCATGACGGTTCCACGAACCATCTGGTCTGCCTTACGAGGGTCAACACCGAGCTTGAGGGCTACCTCAACGGTGCTGTTGAACTTAGCGGAACCGGTTTCCTTAGCAATAGCAACTGCTTCGTTAGCGGTGTAGAACTTGCCTTCTTCGATCTTTGCGGCAGCAGCAAGGTATGCCTTTGACTTCTTAGCCATGATGTATCCCCTTAGCCCTCTACCGTGATGCCCATGGAACGTGCGGTTCCGGCAATGATCAGCTTTGCAGCTTCGATGTCGTTTGCGTTGAGGTCAACCATCTTGGCCTCAGCAATGGTCTGGAGCTGAGCCTGAGTCAGCTTGGCAACCTTCACAGTGTGAGGAGTACCAGAACCCTTAGCAACGCCAGCAGCCTTCTTGATCATTTCAGCTGCGGGTGGGGTCTTGAGAACGAAGTCGAATGAACGGTCTTCGTACACGGTGATCTCAACGGGGATGATGTTTCCGCGCTGTGATTCGGTTGCTGCGTTGTATGCCTTGCAGAAATCCATGATGTTCACACCATGCTGACCCAGAGCGGGACCAACAGGAGGAGCTGGATTCGCGGCGCCGGCCTGAATCTGAAGCTTAATCAGACCCGTGACCTTCTTTTTCGGTGCCATTTCTTTATCCTTTTTTCGAATTCGAACTCATCGGGGTTCCGATGAACTCTCCCGTGAGATCAGGTAACCCTGATCCGCGGTAATCCAGACGACTCGCGCCTGGAAACTGTGTAACTACTGCTTGGTGACCTGGTCGAAGCTGAGCTCGACGGGGGTCTCACGCTCGAACAGCGAAACCAGAACGGTGAGCTTGCCGCTCTCAGGCTTGATTTCGGAGATCGAACCGGGAAGACCAGCGAACGAGCCTTCCTTGATGATGATGGTCTCGCCAATTTCGAAGTCGATTTCGGCGATAGGGGTGCGCGCAACTGCCTGTCCACCCTTGGCCTGAACAGCCTTCGCGGTGGGAACATCCTTGACCTCAACCAAGGGCTTGAGCATGTTGAATGCTTCCTGGAAGCGCAGAGGAGTGGGGTTGTGAGCGTTACCCACGAAGCCGGTGACGCCAGGAGTGTGGCGAACACACGACCAGCTGTCTTCGTTGAGGTCCATGCGCACGAGCACGTATCCGGGGATACGAACACGGGTGACCATCTTGCGCTGGCCGTTCTTGATCTCAACAACATCTTCCATAGGAACTTCGATCTGGAAGATGAAGTCATTGAGCTGCATCGAGGTGCGACGGTTCTCAATGTTGTGCTTGACCTTGCGCTCGAAACCAGCGTAGGAGTGAATGACGTACCACTTACCGGGCAGGGTGCGAAGCTCGGCTTCGAACACTGCGTAAGGGTCTTCCGCAACTTCTTCTTCATCCTCAGATGCGACGATGGCTGCTTCAGCTTCTTCGATGGTGTCTACGTCGAGAGCGTCTTCGATTACTGCCTCAGCCTCTACATCCACCACAGCTGCTGCATCGGTGTCGGTCAGTGCATCTAGGGCAGCCTCGAGCAGCTGCTCGTCTTCGCGCGTCGATTCAGTCACGTTGTTCCTGTCTTGTTTGAGAAAAATATCTGCCGGTTAGCCAGCAGTGGTGGATGCGCCCAGATCACCGAACACGGCAATCACGGTCCATCCGAAGAGTGCGTCCAGGCCAGAGACAATCAGCATCATGATGGCCACGAATACCAAAACCACCAACACATAGTTGATGAGTTCTTTCCGGGTAGGTGTGACGACCTTCTTCAGTTCGCCGATCACCTGTCGAAGGAAAAGTGCAAGGCGCGAGAAAGGATTGCGCTTACCAGCACTCTCCTTTTTTGCACGTGCGACGATGTCCTCACCGGGCTCGTCTGCTACGTCTTGCGACATATTTTTTCCTTTCGATTTGCAGGGCGGACAGGACTCGAACCTGCAACCTGCGGTTTTGGAGACCGCTGCTCTACCAATTGAGCCACCACCCTTTGCTTCGCATGCGACCGAATCGGAACCCGGTAACGACCATCACAAAGAAGGCGCGCGAAAGCATGGCATATTGCAACCACTTCGCAACAGCATAGGCGAGAACGGGTGCTCCTGTAAAGCTGAGCCCCGCGCTCTATAGTGGTAACCGTGCCTGAATTGAAGAAGCGAATTTCTTCTCGTATCTCCGCCATTGCCGAATCTGCCACCCTCAAGGTGGATGCCAAGGCGAAAGCCCTGCAGGCTGCAGGCCGTCCGGTGATCAGTTATGCCGCGGGTGAGCCCGACTTCCCTACCCCTGCGCACATTGTGGACGCAGCCCTGGCAGCGGTCAAGGACCCCAAGAACCACCGTTACACCCCCGCAGCGGGTCTGCCAGAACTGCGTCAGGCCATTGCGGAGAAGACCAAGCGCGACAGCGGGTGGGCCGTTGACCCCAGCCAGGTCGTGGTCACCAACGGTGGCAAGCAAGCTGTGTATCAAGCTTTCGCCACTCTGCTCGATCCCGGTGACGAAGTTCTCGTGCCCACTCCCTACTGGACCACGTATCCGGAAGCCATCAAACTTGCCGGTGGTGTGCAGGTGGACGTCTTCGCTGGCGCCGACCAAAACTACCTTGTCACGGTAGATCAGCTCGAAGCTGCCCGCACGGACAAAACCAAAGTCTTGCTCTTTGTTTCCCCCTCAAACCCCACCGGTGCTGTCTACTCTCCTGAGCAGACGAAGGCCATCGGCGAATGGGCGGACAAGCACGGCCTGTGGATCATTGCCGATGAGATTTATCAGAACCTCACCTATGACGGCGTGAAGGCAATCTCGATTGTGGAAGCCGTTCCTGCACTGCAGGACCGAGCTATTTTGGTCAACGGCGTGGCCAAGACCTACGCCATGACCGGCTGGCGTTTGGGCTGGATGGTCGGTCCCGTGGACGCCATGAAGGCGGCAGCAAATCTGCAGTCCCACCTCACCTCGAACGTCTCCAACATTTCTCAGCGCGCAGCACTAGCTGCCTTCCGTCGTCGCAAGATTGCCGTGTCAGAACTGAACAAGATTCCCGGAATGGTTGTTCCCACCCCCGAGGGTGCGTTCTATGTCTATGCAGATGTGCGCGGACTGCTGGGCAAGGAATGGGACGGCGTCACGCCGACCAATTCTTTGGAGCTCGCTGACCTCATCCTGGACAAAGCTGAGGTTGCCGCCGTTCCAGGTGAAGCCTTCGGCCCCAGCGGATACCTGAGATTGAGCTATGCACTCGGCGATGCTCAGCTACTCGAGGGCATTCAGCGCCTGCAAAAACTTTTTAGCTAAGCCCGAGCTCAGCCAGACGTTTAGCTAAGCCCGAGCTCAGCCAGACGGAAAGCGACGAGGTCACAGACCAGTTCGCCGTCTACATTCCAATCCACGGGCACCTTAAACAACCCCTTCGTTGTTTCATAGGGGGCCAGGCGTTCTGCGAAGTGAGACAGTGCTGCTTCGCTCCAGGGAGCAAGCGAAAGGTGATTTTTCGCTGCCGAAACACCGAAAACGTAATTGCCTTGAATCTGAACTTGTGGGACATTCCAGGCTAATTTCAGCGTGGCCTCAGGGTAAGCGGAGGTGATGCTGTTGAGCACGCGACGGAGGGTTTCACCCTTGGGCTCAGGCAAGCTGGTCAGATAGTCCTCGACTGTTTCGAAGGCAGCCATTAGATTTCCACCCCAATCAACTGAGGCTCCGGATACAAAATAATGCCGAAGTGCGATTGCACCATCGCCTGAACATAGGTGGCTAAGCCCACGATCTCCGCTGCCGTGGCTCCACCTTGGTTCGTAATGGCGAGGGTGTGCTTGGTGGAGATAGCGGCATGTGAACCGGGGATGCGGTAGCCCTTCGAAATTCCAGCATTTTCAATCAACCAGGCTGCCGAAAGCTTCACCAGATTCGGACCCGCCTGTGTGGAGGGCAGGGGAGGAACCTCGGCGCCGAGGGGCAACACACGATCCTGCGCAGAGCGCGCAACGGGGTAGCGAGGGCTTTCCGCGGGCAAGTGTCGTGCAAAGTTTTCGGTCACGATCGGGTTCATGAAGAACGATCCTGCACTGGACGTGTCGGGATCGGCAGGGTTGAGCACCATGCCTTTGCTGGCACGCAGTGCCAAAACTGTGCTGCGCACATCTGCGAGCGCCACCTGTGCTCCCAGTTCAACTCCTAGAGCAGAGGCGAGCTGAGGAAAAGCAATGGGGGCTGACTGTCCCGTGCCATAGGTGGCCAGGCGCAGCTCAATGGCCAGAATCACGCCTTCTTTGCCCTGCTTGAACACCGAATCGCGATAGCCCAGCGCTAATTCAGAGGCAGGAATCCAACTGATGTCGTGCGTGTAGCGGTCAAGGAACTCCACCGCGACCAGAGCACTGGAGAGTTCTTGGCCATAGGCGCCAATGTTTTGCATGGGAGCAGCACCGCTGCTTCCCGGGATACCCGAAAGCGCTTCAATTCCTGCTAAACCTTGGTCCACACTCCACGCGACCAGGTCATCCCACGGTTCTCCCGCGGCAACACGAACGGTGCTGTGGTTCGGGCCGGCAGACACGTCTTGCAGGCGTTCGATGCCGCGACTGCACACATGTATGACCGTCCCATCAAATCCTGCGTCGGCGACCACCATGTTGGAGCCGCCACCGAGGATCAGCCAGGGTTCGTTGGAATCCCACGTGTCCAGTGCTGCCTCGATGAGTTGTTCCCGGCTGGTCACCGTGATGAGTTCGCGCGCTGGACCGCCCACCTGCAAGGTGGTCAGGCTCGAGAGCGGAACAGAGGTCATGTACTAGGCCAGGGTGACGCGAACTTGGGCTTTGCCCAGCACTGTCTCGTCGTTGTATTTAGCGGTGAGGTCAATGCGTGCGATCTGGGTTTCTTCGTCTAACGCACCGAC
Organism: Actinomycetota bacterium; assembly: GCA_041183925.1. Lineage (GTDB taxonomy): Bacteria > Actinomycetota > Actinomycetes > Actinomycetales > Microbacteriaceae > Aurantimicrobium. The sequence goes on along the minus strand of JBEGKV010000087.1, from coordinate 249 downwards.
AGTTGCGGTGATGGTGACTTCTGCACCTGTTGCACCATCAACCAGCACGGGACGGGTGAAACGGACTTGATAGTCCACAATGCGGGCAGGATCTCCGACCCAGTTCGCTACGGGCTGGACAGCAAGACCCATCGTGAGCATCCCGTGAGCCAAAACTCCAGGCAGGCCCACGGACTGCGCCACGTCATCGCGGTAGTGAATGGGGTTGAAGTCTCCAGAAGCCCCCGCATATCGCACGAGGGTGTCTCG
>JBEGKV010000086.1:0-4178 GCA_041183925.1 Actinomycetota bacterium | reverse complement strand
CACGTTGTGCACGCGCTGCTTTCTGTTGCGACCCGCATGATTTGTTTGACCTACGGCAGCATCCTTGCTGAGGGTAACTTGAGCCTGATGAAGAAATTCTTGATGTTGATGGAGCGGATGCGAAATGAGCTTTGTAGTCAACGACCTCTCAGCCGGCTACGGCCAGCTGACGGCTCTGCGGAACATTTCGTTCAGTATTGAGCCCGGTGAAATCTTGGCTGTGATCGGTGCCAACGGTGCCGGTAAGTCGACCCTTCTGAAGACCATTGCGGGACAATTGACGGCCCTCACCGGCTCCGTTGTGATCGATGGAGAAGATGTCACCAAGGAATCAGCAAACGCACGTGCGCGCCGCGGAATCTTGATGGTTCCCGAAGGCCGTCGTCTCTTCCCATCGCTGACCGTGAAGGAAAACCTTCAGCTCGGCACAGCGACCGGTCGCGAAGGCGAATGGAACCTCGACACCGTGTGTGAATTGTTCCCTCTGGTAGCGGAGCGTTTGAACCGCCGCGCAGGACAGATGTCCGGTGGTGAGCAGCAGGCAACTGCTATCGCTCGTGCGCTGGTCGGTAACCCTGAGGTACTCATGCTCGATGAGATCAGCCTGGGTCTCGCGCCCGCCATTGTGGTGGAGCTTTATGACCGCCTGGGTGAAATCACGAAGCGTGGAACCACCGTCATTCTGGTTGAGCAGGATGTGAAGCGAGCTGTCTCCGTGGCAGATCAGGTTCACTGCTTGCTCGAAGGTCAGACTTCACTGGCGGGACGTAACTTGGATGTCGCAGAAATTGCGGCTGCATACTTTGGAACGGGACACTAATGAATTTCCTTGATGCTGTTGTCCAAGGCTTGATGCTTGGTGGCCTTTACGCCATCTTTGCTGCTGGTCTGTCACTGATCTTCGGTGTAATGAAGATCGTGAGCCTGTCCTACGGTGCATTTGCTGTCATGGCGGCGTACCTGGCTTTGCACTTCACCGAAGCAATCGGCTGGTCACCACTTCTGTCTATGCTGTTGGTGGTTCCCATCATGGCTGCCTTCGGCTGGGTGTTACAGAGATTTATTCTCCAGCGCACACTCGGCAACTCGGCTTTGCCCTCGATTCTGGTCACCTTCGGTTTGGCCGTCATTATCGAGAACGTTCTGCTGCTCACCGAGTCTGCTGACCAGAAGCGTATGACCTTGGGCGCGATTGATACGGCCGCTTTCGAAATTGGCTTTATCCGCGTCGGTGTGTACCCCTTCGGGCTCTTCATCCTCTCGGTCATCCTGTTGGGAATTCTTTCTCTTGTGATGGCTAAGACACAGTTTGGTCGTGCAGTGCGCGCCATCAGTGAAGATGCCCCCACCGTGGAACTCATGGGTATTCGTCCCAAGCGCATCTACGCGTGGTCGGCAGCGATTGCTCTGGCCCTGGCAGCGATTGCCGGTGTGGCCTCGGGTATTCAAACCTCGTTCAGCCCCCTCTCCGGCGGCATGCTCCTGATCTTCGCCTTCGAAGCGGTGATCATCGGTGGTATCGGTAGCCTGTGGGGTACCTTCGTGGGTGCTCTTGTTCTGGGTCTGGCTCAAACCATTGGTGCGAGCTTCTTCCCCTCGCAAGGAATTCTGATTGGAAACATTGTCTTCCTCATCTTCTTGGCATTCTTGCCACAAGGAATCAGTGGAAAGGTGAAGCGATAATGGCCGCTGCACAAACAGACCTGTCCCAGGTCAAAGTAAACCGCTGGACTCGTACGTCACTGATCGGTTCGCCCGTTGCACTTCTGGTGATCCTGCTCATGTTCGCACTGCCCTACATCACGGCACTGTCGAACATCCGTGCTCTGACTGACCTCTTGATCTTCATCATCATCGGGTCGATGTGGAACTTGATGGCCGGCTACGGCGGTATGGAATCTGTTGGTCAACAGGCGTATATCGGTCTAGGTGCCTACGGTTTCGTCGTGATCGCAGATCTCCTCGGAATCAACGTCTTCCTCGCCATTCCTCTCGCGGGAATCGTCGCTGGTGTGATCGCATTCTTGCTGTCATTCCTGGCCTTCAGATTGGTAGGCGGATACTTCTCGATCGGAACCTGGGTCATTGCCGAAGTGGTCAAGCTGATCATTACGCAGTTCCCCGAATTGGGCTTGGGTAGTGGTATCTCCCTCTATGCCATGTCAGGTTTCGATAAGGACTTCCGTATTGCCTTGAGCTACTGGATAGCCCTTGTGGTGACCGCCCTCGCCGTTCTGGTGTGTGTGCTTCTCGTTCGTTCACGTTTCGGCCTCGGTCTGACCGCTGTGCGCGATGATGCAACGGCTGCTGCCACCTCCGGTGTTGATGTGAGCCGCGCAAAGCGCGTGGTCTTCGTAATCTCCGGTATCGGTACTGGTCTCGCAGGTGCCATCATCGCCATCCAGACGCTGCGTGTGCAGCCGGACTCACTGTTCTCCGTGCAGTGGTCGGTGCTCATGATCTTCATGGTCGTCGTCGGTGGCGTGGGAACCATTGAAGGCCCCATTATCGGCGCACTGATCTTCTGGGGACTCCGCGAGGCTCTGGCTGAATACGGTTCCCTCTACTTGATTCTGCTCGGTGTCATTGCGATTGTCTTCGCACTGTTCTTCCGTGAGGGTATCTGGGGAATTATTCAGAAGCGTCGCCGGTTCTCGATATTCCCGACGGGGTACACCACCTCGTTCGGCAATATCAAGTAGCCGCTCTCAAGCCAGCAACAGCTGAGGCCTCCCGGATAACCCGGGAGGCCTCAGCTGTTAACCAGTGATTGCTTAGTTTTCCAGCAGTCTCTCGAGCAAAACCTGAAGTTTGTCGTGTTCTTGCGCTGAAAGATTAGCGGTGAGTTCTGCATCGAGTTCACTCACCTTCGGCAGCAGTGCTGCGTATTCCCGTGTTCCCTGATCGGTCAGAAACAGGCAATAGCGACGCTTGTCTTCGGCATGACGCTCGCGGGAAATCAGCCCTCGATCAACGAGGCGTTGAACAATGTCTGCAATCGTGGAGCGGTCCAGGTCGAGCTCGGCACACAGATCAGCTTGGCTGAGTCCGGGGGTTGCGGTGAGTGAGGAGAGAACTCCGAACTGGGGGCTGGAAATCTCGGAAGAGACAATCCGCTGCCAGTGGAACATATGTGCTTGCTGGGCGCGACGAATGAGCAGACCGGTATACCTGCGTGCAGTTGTCATGGGGTGCTCCTTTCTCGTTTCATCATGCGAACCATGGCCTAGCCCGCCATGGCGGCGTTGGCTGCCTGTTGGGCAGCCGGGACGCCGTCGGTTACGCTCACACTGCCGATGAAGATATCTGTGAAGAAGGGCAAATACGCGGCCTCTGCTTCGCCATACTGTGCACCGCGGGGGGCTTGGATAAAGCCATTGCTGAGCACATCAATCATGGGAGCCACGTCGATTTTTTGTGCACTCCAATAATCAAAGAACGTGGCACGTTCACTGACCACGGCCGTCAGCGCGGCACCGGTCTCGCCAATGTATTTCGCTCCCTTGCCGCCGAGCCACTTCAGCACCGTCATCTGAGCGTCAGTGTTCTGTGCTGTGGTGGAACCAGCGGCAATGATGCCGTTCGTCACACTCACCGCACCTGCGGGGCCAGCCGGAATGCGTGCAATGCCCCAGTCAAAGGTGGCACCCTCTTGGACATTGGCCAAGTTATAGGCACCGGTCTCGAAGAGGGCCATCTTGCCCTGAATAAACAGGTCACGACTGAGGTCACCTCCCGCTGGTGGGTTCGTATCTGCGGCAGGAGGAGAGACGTGACTCACGTTGATGAGATCGGTGAGGTATTGAAAAGTCTGGCGTCCGGGCGCGCTGTCGAAGACGAACTTTTCACCGTCCTGCCACGCAGCACCGTTAGAGCCGAGGAAGTTCAACACAATCGCATTCAGATCAAAGGCGGCATTGAACCCATAGGTTTCCACGCGTTGCGGGTCAAAGCCCGCATCTGCTGCGCTGAGCCCAGCGGAGTCCCGCGTGAGCTGCTGGGTGACCTGCCGCAGCGAGTCTGTACTCGCTGCGGGGTCCCAGGACAGGTTCTGAATTTGTTCCTCGGTTACGCCGTACTGTGCAAGGAGGTCCTTGTTATAAAGCAGGCCAATTCCGGGGTCGCTCAGTTGCGGAACTCCCCACAGCGTGCCCTCTGATGTGTATTGCTCGATGACC
>JBEGKV010000085.1:0-4103 GCA_041183925.1 Actinomycetota bacterium | reverse complement strand
TCCTTATTTGCTATCTGGGTCAAGTTGATGCCATCGAGTTCAACGGAACCTTCCACAGGGTCATAGAAGCGGGCGACAAGTTTGGCCAGCGTAGACTTCCCCGCGCCGGTGGTTCCCACCAGGGCGATGGTCTGTCCAGCCGGGATGTGGAGATCCAGGTTGGGCAGCACAATGGAACTCGAGTTGTAGCCGAATCGGACGTGATGGAAGTCGAGAGAACCGCGGGGCTGAACCAGGTTGGTCGGGAATTCAGGCTCAAGCACCGTGGGCTTTTCCTCAAGCATGCCGGAGACCTTTTCCAGAGCCGAGGAGGCGTTCTGGAAGGAGTTATAGAACATGGCCAGTTCTTCCATCGGTTCAAAGAACCGGCGGGTGTAGAGAACGGCAGCGAGTAATACGCCCACCTCCATGGCGCCGTTGGCCACCCGGAAGGCGCCCAGCAGCAGCACGCTGGCCAGGGTGAAGACGCCAATAACTTTGAGCCCTGGGTCATAGGTGCCAAACAGGCGAATGACTTTACGGTTTGCTTCCTTGTAGTCGTCCACCCCGATGGCGTAGCTTGCTTCGTTGCGTGCTTCCCGGCGGAATGCTTTCACGGCACGGATACCGGTCATGGTTTCAACAAATTGCACAATCAACCGGGCAGAGAACGTTCGCGCTTCCCGGAACTGTTTCTTGGACGTGGCCGAAAACCAGCGGGTGAGGAAGAAACAGGGCACCAAGGCAACGAGCAGGGGAAGCGCGCTGGAAGGGTCCAGCGCAATGAGAGCCACAGCGGTAAACGTGATGAGCAGAATGCCGCGGAACAGGCTGCTCAGGCCGCCATCGAGTAGTTCACGCAACGTCTCAATGTCGCTGGTTTGGCGCGCAATGATGCGGCCGGAGGTGTAGTTCTCGTGGAAGCTCATGCTCAAGTTTTGGGTGTGGGTAAACACCCGCTCGCGCAGATTGAGAAGCACCGTCTGGCTAATGAGTGAAGAAGATCTCAGATAGATCGCCATCATGCTGGAACTGACCAGTGCCGTGACAATATAGGCCGCCACGATGAGCTCTGCAGGAAGCCAGTTGTTGTTCTCCAGAACTTGGGTCAGACCTTGGTCAATGCCCAGGGCGAGGAGGGCAGGGCCTGCGACTTGGGCTGCGGTGCTGATCACCACAATGGCCAAGGTGAAATACAGCCGAACCCTTACCGGGTGCAAGAGTGAGCCCAACAGCGTCAGCGATCGCTGACGCAGGGCTTTTCCTTCGTTGACCGTGAAGTCGGAACGTTCTTCTCCGCGGACGCCCGTGACGCTCATCGCTTCTCCTCCTCGAGGGAGGCGATGACATTGCGATATTCGGGGCAGCGAGCTAACAGTTCAGAGTGTGTTCCCACATCCAGAATGCGACCGTCGTGCAGCAGGGCGACCCTATCCGCCAACATCACGGTCGAGGGGCGGTGTGCCACGATCAGCGCGGTCGTCGTGGCCAGGACATGACGCAGGGCCTTCTCCACGGCAGCTTCCGTGGTCACATCCAAAGCCGACAGGGGGTCATCGAGCACAAGAATGCTGGGCTCCATCGCAATAGCGCGGGCCAGTGCCAGGCGTTGACGCTGACCACCGGAGAGGTTAAGACCTTCTTCTCCGATGACACTATTGATGCCTTGCGGAAGGGTGCGGACAAAGTCTGCCTGGGCCACATCGAGTGATTGTTCCAGCACGGCCACAGCCCGCTCCTGGAGCTCAGGATCAGAAGTGTCGGTCAGATCTTGACGGCCCAAGAGCACATTGTCTCGAACAGAAATCGAGAACAGGGTGGCGTCTTCAAAGGCCATGGCAACTCTGGTGCGCAGGCTCTCGATCGTGACTTCACGGATGTCCACGCCGTCAATGAGTATGCGCCCCCCGGTGACGTCGAAGAGTCTCGTGGTGAGTGCCGTCAGAGAGGTCTTTCCTGAACCGGTGAGACCGACCAGAGCCATCGTCTCCCCGGGAGCGATGCTGAGGTTCACGCCGTTGAGCAGGTCACCGTGCTCGGCAGGAGTGTCCTCGTAGCGGAAGTGAACATTGTCAAACACCAGTGCGCCGGGACCCGCAGGGACTTCTTCGGCACCGCGCACTTCGAGAATCTCGATGGGCGTGTTCATCACGTCGTAGTAGCGATTGAGGGCACTGCCCGCTTCAATGGACATCGACATCATTGGTGCGATCGATTGCATGGGGCCTTTGAGTAGCGCAGCAGTGGCAAAGAATGCAATGAGCGTTCCCACATTCATCACGCCCAGGCTGGCTTGGTAGATACCCAAGAGCAAGGTGATGGCGAATCCCACGTCGGGGATGAGCAACATCCAGAACCACATTTGCCCGTTGGCGCGGCCCTTGGCCAATTCTGTTCCACGCAAAATACTTGCCTGGTCCAAGAATTCTTCGAGGGCTTCGCCGGCCCGGCCAAAGCTTTTCAGCACACGAATGCCGTGCACGGATTCTTCGACTGTCGTGGCGAGGTCACCCTGCTGATCTTGGGTGCTGCGGGCCAGCTTGGTGAATTTTCTCTGAAAACGCAGACTGATCACAATCAGCGGCAACGAGCACACTAAGAAAATCAGACCCAGCAGTGGGTTGTAGGCAAAGAGCACAGAGAAGCCGGCGATGAGCATGATCGTGCTGGTGAACAGCTGCACGAACGCGAAAGAAATCCAGCGGCGAACGGTGCTGATGTCTCCCATGGCGCGCGAGAGCAGCTGTCCGCTTTGCCAGGAGTCATGGAAAGACACCGGGAGCTTCTGCAGCTGGATGTAGATCGAGTTGCGCATCTTGCCTTCGAGGAAGACCCCGGGGCCCAGTACTAACCATCTCCGCAGGTAGATAAAGGTCACTTCGGCAAGCCCGAGAATAAAGATCAGACCCACACCGGGCAAAATCTGGGCCACATCGCCCGTGGCGAGAGGGTTCTCCACCAGCCAGCGCAATGCCAACGGAATCGTCAGAGCAGTTGCGGCAGCGGCCAAGGCAATGATCATGCCGATGATGAGGCGAGACATCGCACCCTGAATAAGGGGGAACACTCGACGCAGGCTGCGCACAGTTCCTAAGGGAGCACTCCCCACCCCACCGTGCGGTGCAGCAGGTGCAGCAGGAGCAGTAGAACCTTGCTGCGTGGACTGCGTTGTCATGGCTTCTCTCTGCGGGTTGCGACTGGGATAGCACCTGCCGGGGAAAGCAATGCGGGCAGGTGCGTTACTAAAGCTAACAACCTTTATCGGGCTTGGTTTATTTCCTTTCCTGTCAGTGGGTTTTGGTCTGAAACTCGTTCTATGCTCGAGTCATGAGCGCTGCAATTGTGATGACCGAGTACGGAGATTCCTCCGTTCTGAGATATCAAGAAACTGCTGTTCCTCAGCCTGGCCCCGGTCAGGTCCTCGTGAAGATGGTGGCCACGGGGGTCAACTTTATTGATATCTATCGGCGCACGGGCATCTATCCGGTTGCTCTGCCACACACCCCAGGTTCTGAAGGCGTGGGCATTGTCGAAGCGCTCGGAACGGGAGTGACGTCTCTCGCTGTCGGTCACCGTGTTGCCTTTGCCGAGGGCATCGCAACCTATGCCGAGTATGCCCTCGTTCCCGCAGAACGTGCACTTGCTGTTCCCGAGGGGATGGATAACAGCACGGCAGCTGCATTGCCCCTGCAAGGACTCACTGCGCACTACTTGGCCAGCTCCACCTTCCCCCTTGCACCAGGACATACTGCACTCATCCACGCAGGAGCCGGTGGCGTGGGCTTGCTGTTGATTCAACTGGCCAAAGCTCGGGGTGCCAGGGTCTTCACGACCGTCTCCTCTCCCGGGAAAGCAGAACAAGCGCAGGCTGCGGGCGCGGATGAGGTGCTGAGCTATGACGATTTTGACGGCGCAGCTCGGAAGCTGACCGACGGGCGGGGCGTCGATGTGGTTTACGACGGGGTGGGGATATCCACCTTTGACCGCTCACTCAGGGCGCTCGCCGCGCGAGGCATGATGGTGCTGTTTGGTGCCGCCTCGGGGCCTGTGCCCGACTTTGATCTGCAGAGGTTGAACTCTGGTGGATCATTGTTCATTACCCGTCCCACCTTGAGTGACTATGT
>JBEGKV010000084.1:3162-10255 GCA_041183925.1 Actinomycetota bacterium | reverse complement strand
GCTTCTCCCGCAGTGCCCTCGACTTCTTCGTGGCCGATGTGCCCAATCAACAAAATTTCAAAGTCATCCCGCGCGAAGCGCACAGCTTCACGGTGCACCTTGGTCACCAGCGGGCAGGTCGCGTCAATGGCCTGCATGTTCCGGGATTCTGCCTCGGCCACGACGGCAGGAGAAACACCGTGAGCCGAGAAAACCAGGTGGGAGCCTTCGGGAACTTCGTCTACTTCGTTGACGAAGATAGCGCCGGCTGCTTCCAAGGTGGTGACAACGTGCTTGTTGTGCACGATCTCTTTGCGCACATACACCGGTGCACCGTAGGTCTCGAGCGCCTTCTCGACGGTAATCACTGCACGGTCAACCCCTGCACAGTAGCCACGAGGTGCGGCCAACAGAACACGCTTTGGCTCAGGAGAAGGAAGCTCCACGAGAGTCATGGTGGGGCGGGCCATGCGGGGCATTCCCAGTCCGATGTTCTTTGCGCTCACGTGTTCAAGTGTAGGAGAGAAGAAGTGGGTGCGTGACCGTGGTCTCGACTACCCTCGAGAGTATGAGCGAAATGGCGGCAACCCCGGAGAATCCGTGGCCGGTTGCTGCGCTCACGACCAAACTCAAGTCTTATTTGGACCGCCTCGGACTGGTCTGGGTCGAGGGCGAGATTACCCAATGGGATCAGCGCTCCTCGGGCGTCTTTGGCAAGCTCAAAGACCTCACTGAAGATTCCACGATGGGCTTCACCATTTGGTCCAATGCCAAGACGAACATGCCGGCCGATATTAAACAGGGAGACCGGGTTATTGCCCTGGTCAAAGTCGACTTCTGGAAAAAGAACGGCAATCTCGGCCTGAACATTTTGGAACTGCGCCATGTGGGTCTTGGCGATTTATTAGAGAAACTCGAACGCCTGCGAGCGCAGCTGGCGAAAGAGGGACTGTTTGACGCTGACCGTAAAGTTTCGCTGCCTTTTCTTCCGCAGCGCATTTGATAACCGGTCAAGATTCTGATGCTGAGAAAGATGTCTTGCGCAATGCGCATCTGCGCTGGCCCCAGGTGGAGTTCACCGTCATCCATACCAAGGTTCAAGGAGACAACACTGTTCCGGAAGTGATTGCCGCCATTGAGAAACTCGATGCTGACCCAACTGTCGATGTCATCATCATTGCTCGTGGTGGTGGTGATTTTCAGAATCTTCTCCCCTTTAGTGATGAGAAGCTGGTGCGTGCGGCAGCTGCCTGCGTTACCCCTCTGGTGAGTGCTATCGGCCACGAAGCCGATGCGCCGTTGCTGGATAACGTGGCCGACCTGCGGGCCTCCACGCCAACCGACGCGGCCAAACGTGTCGTTCCCGACGTCAGTGAAGAGTTGGCCCGCGTGGCCGATGCCCGCAGCAGACAAGCTTGATGCGGTGCGTTCTCGCCCCGTACTTGCAGACGCCGACTGGATCATCACCACTCGAGCAGAAGAAATCGTGCGCACCGTGCAACGCGGTTCTGACCTTGTTGAGCGTGCCCTGCACAACGCTGCCCAAGAGACGCTGTCCTTGAAAACTCAACTCCGTGCGCTCTCTCCCCAGCAGACTCTGGATCGTGGCTATGCCATCGCTGTTTTGCCGTCGGGGGCAGTCGTCCGCAACGCAGATGAAGCCCCTGCGAAAACCACCTTCACCCTCACCCTTGCAGAGGGCACGATTGACGCCGTTTCTTCAGGTTCTAGAAAGGTAGAATCGTAATCATGGCAACCCCCACAGATGTCTCGAAGCTCAGCTATGAAGACGCCCGGAATGAACTCGTTGCCGTTGTCGCCCAGCTGGAACAGGGCAGCCCCACTTTGGAAGAAACCCTCACCCTGTGGGAACGAGGCGAAGCGTTAGCTCAGCGGTGCGAAGAGTGGCTGGTCGGAGCCAAGGAACGTTTGAACGCGGCACGAGCAGGACTTGAAAAGTCCGAATGAGTCCTCGCCAGAAAGAACCCAAGATTGTCGCGGAGCTCGGACGCCCCGAGACGGCCGCAGAGACTGCGGCGCGGAAGGCTGAGAATTCTCGCCTCTACCGTTCTCGCAAGACCATCAACAACCTGATCTATTCCTTGCTTGTCACCGTCGGTTTGGTTCTCGTGATTTATTTCATGGTTCCGCGCAGCGAGGGTGAACCCAACTGGCAGATCGATTACGTGGCTCAGAGTGACATTGCCTCACAAACACTTGGTCAGGACCTCCTGGTTCCCGCCATGCCAGGTGAATGGAAAGCAAACGCAGCTGAACTGCGGAACGCCGCCAACAACAAGGTCACCAGCTGGTACATCGGGTTCATCACCCCCACGAACCAATTCATTGCATTCAACGAAGCATTCGATGCGGATGCCACCTGGGTGTCAAACACTCTCAAGGATTACCCCGCCACCGGAGAGGTCACTATTGATGGCCAGGTGTGGACGGTTTATGACAACCGCTCAATGGAAGGTGCTGGAAATGTGGAATATGCCCTCGTGACCACCTCTGCAAACCGCACCGTTGTGCTCTTCGGTACCGCCGATGATGCTGAATTTACCCAACTGGCTACCTCCATCACGGCAGACCTGAGGAGCACTCAATGACTCGGATTACTCCAGCTAAAGCCTGGGCAGAGATGTCCCGCGGCAACGAACGCTTCGTCAGTGGCGCACCCGCACACCCCCGCCAAGACGTAGAACGCCGCGCAGAAATTGTGGACGCCCAGCGTCCAACCTCAGCGTTGTTTGGATGTTCCGACTCTCGCCTGGCTGCTGAGATTATCTTCGACAAGGGCTTAGGTGACCTGTTTGTGGTTCGTAACGCGGGCCAGATCATCTCGGACTCGGTCGTGGGATCACTGGAGTATGCCGTGGGTGTGCTGGAAGTTCCCCTCATCGTTGTGCTGGGCCACGACAACTGCGGAGCAGTCCGTGGCGCTATCGACATGCTGGGACCAGATTCCACTCCACTTCCTCCCCACATCGCCACCATGGTTTCGCGCATTGTCCCGGCTATCCGCCGCGTAGCCGGCAAAGCCGGATTGTTTGCTCCCGATGGCTCGCTCAACCCGGATGATGTGGACGCTCTCGAAGTGGGCCGCGAACACCTTCGAGACACCATTGCCGAACTGATGGAAAGTTCCGAACTGATTACCCAGGCCATCGCGGACGGTAATCTTGCCATTGTCGGTGCGAACTATCGCCTCGGCCAGGGGCTGGTTCAACCCGACGTTGTTGTCGGCGATATCGGCCAATAAGTTTTCTCACTTTTTTCCACCCGAACAGATACCAAAGGACGCATCCTCGTGGCTATAAACCCTGAATTCCGCATTGAGCACGACACCATGGGTGAAGTACTCGTTCCCATCAACGCTCTCTACGCAGCACAAACCCAGCGTGCTGTCGAGAACTTCCCCATCTCGGGAAGCACTCTCGAATCCGCACACATTGCCGCGCTGGCACAGATCAAGAAGTCTGCTGCGCTGGCCAATGCTGAACTCGGTGTACTGAACCAGCGCATTGCAGACTCCATCGCGTGGGCTGCAGACCAGGTCATCACAGGAAAGTATGACGACCAGTTCCCCATCGACATCTACCAGACCGGTTCGGGCACCAGCTCAAACATGAACATGAACGAGGTGCTGGCAAAGCTCGCCTCCGACAAGCTCAAGAAGCCTGTTCACCCCAACGACCACGTGAACTGCTCGCAGTCTTCGAATGACGTATTCCCCACCTCGGTCCACGTTGCCGTGACCAGTGCCATGATCAAGGACCTCATTCCTGCTCTGGACTACTTGGCTAAGTCACTGGAGCGCAAGGCGAAGAAGTGGGAGACCGTGGTTAAGTCCGGTCGTACCCACCTCATGGATGCCACTCCTGTGACTCTCGGTCAGGAATTTGGTGGCTATGCCGCACAGATGCGCCTGGGCATCGAGCGCATCAAGGCTGCACTGCCCCGCGTTGCTGAGGTTCCCCTCGGCGGTACTGCAGTGGGTACCGGAATCAACACCCCCAAGGGCTTCCCCCAGCTGGTTATCAAGAAGCTGGCCAAGGAAACCAAGCTTCCTATCACCGAAGCACGTGACCACTTTGAAGCACAGGCCAACCGTGATGGTCTGGTCGAAGCTTCTGGTGCACTGCGCACCATCGCTGTCTCGCTGACCAAGATCTGCAACGACATTCGTTGGATGGGTTCAGGCCCCAACACCGGTCTTGCCGAGATTCACATCCCCGACCTGCAGCCTGGCTCATCCATCATGCCTGGCAAGGTCAACCCTGTGGTCCCTGAAGCAGTGCTCATGGTCTGCATGCGCGTCATCGGTAACGATGCAGCCGTGGTCATGGGTGGCGCATCTGGTCTGTTTGAGCTCAACGTTGCAATTCCCGTGATGGGAAGCTCCGTACTGGAGTCCATCCGTTTGCTCGCTGCGTCTTCGCGCATCCTTGCGGACAAGACCGTCAATGGCCTCAAGGCGAATGAGAAGCGCGCCCGCGCATTGGCCGAGTCCAGCCCCTCCATTGTGACCCCGCTGAACAAGTACATCGGTTACGAAGCAGCCGCCAAGATTGCTAAGCACGCCGTTGCCAAGGGACTCACCATCCGCGAGGCAACGATTGAACTGGGCTACGTCGATGGCAAGAAGCTCACTCTCGAGCAGCTCGACACGGCACTCGACGTGCTGTCGATGACACACCCCTAAATAGCTACGAACAAGGAGCACATCCCCATGCGCTACACCCATTTGCGAGACCTGAAAGTTTCCACAATGGGGCTCGGCTGCATGGGGATGTCTCATTTGTTCACGGGTAAGAACCAGCCCGATGACGTGCACATCGCCACTATTCATCGTGCGCTAGACCTCGGTGTGACATTCTTTGACACTGCTGAAATCTATGGGCCGCTCACGAACGAAGTGTTGGTGGGGAAAGCCCTTCACGGTCACCGTGAGGATGTGGTCATCGCCACCAAGTTCGGCATGATGACCGGTGAAGGTGAAGACCGCACCCTGGGCTTTGACAGCACCCCCTCGAACATTAGGTATGCGGTCGAGGCATCACTCACACGCCTGAACACCGATTACATCGACCTCTACTACCAACACCGCGTTGACAAGAACGTCCCCATCGAGGATGTGGTGGGAACGATGGCCGAACTCATCACCGAGGGAAAGATCCGCCACATTGGCTTGTCTGAAGCAGGCATGACCAACATCCGCCGGGCCCATGCTGTGCATCCCATCACTGCTTTGCAGTCGGAGTATTCACTGTGGACCCGTGACCCAGAAGATGGCACGCTCGATCTCCTGGCTGAACTCGGGATTGGTTTCGTTCCCTATTCACCGCTGAGCCGAGGCATGCTCAGTTTCCTTCCTGATGCGTTCGAGAAGAATCTTGTGATCCTGCAGGAACTCGAGGCTATCTCTGCTGAAATTTCTGCCACTCCGGCGCAAATTGCGCTGGCCTGGCTGCTCAACAAACGTCCCGACTATGTTCCAATCCCTGGAACAGTTCGCATCTCTCACTTGGAAGAAGATCTGGCCGCGGTCGACCTCACCCTCACAGCAGAGCAGATGGCACGACTTGACCGGATTTCCCAGCCTGTGGGCGACCATCACAATGAGGCTCAAACGGCCATGTTGGACCGCGGCTAACCCGTTTCCATATCTGCCCGATATGAATGGGAAAGGTGGCGGTGTGCCATACTTTCTCACATTCGCCCCGCACGGCGCCGTTCATAGCCGTGCACCTGGGTAGTTCCGAAGTTTCTTCCATCACAACAGTGAGTGTGTATGCCTTCCAAAATCTCTGACAGCGTCCTGGACGCCGTTTCCGTCATTCCTGACCGTGCCACTGTCATGATCGGTGGCTTCGGTCTGGCCGGTCAGCCACAAGCCCTCATCGACGGGCTGATCGAGCACGGTGCAACTGACCTCACGATTGTGAACAACAACGCAGGCAACGGCGATGTGGGGCTTGCGCTGCTGATCAAACTAGGCCGGGTCAAGAAGATTATTTGTTCTTTCCCCCGCCAGGTAGATTCACACCACTTTGATGAGGCGTATCGCGCCGGCAAGATTGAGCTCGAGGTCGTGCCCCAGGGAAACCTTGCTGAACGTATTCGTGCCGCGGGTGCCGGTATTGGTGGTTTCTTTAGCCCCACCGGCTATGGAACACTGCTGGCCGAGGGCAAAGAGACTCGCACCATCGACGGAAAAAACTACGTCCTGGAATCACCCATCCATGCCGACTTCGCGTTGATCAAAGCTCACGCAGCAGATCCGCTCGGAAACCTGATTTATCGCAAGACAGCTCGGAACTTTGGGCCCGTCATGGCCACTGCCGCACAGCAGACCATCGTGCAGGTCAGCGAGATTGTGAAGATCGGCGATCTTGACCCGGAAAACATCATTACTCCCGGCATTTTTGTCAACAAGATTGTGCAGGTGAACGCATGAGCGGCGCACCCCTCAGCCGTGCCGAGATGGCACAGCGCGTAGCAGCAGATATTCCTATCGGTGCTTTTGTAAACCTCGGCATTGGGATTCCCACCAGTGTCTCCAACTACCTCACCCCCGAGCAGGAGGTCACCCTGCACACCGAAAACGGCATGCTGGGCATGGGCCCGGAAGCTCACGGTGACGAGGTGGACCCCGACCTCATCAATGCGGGAAAGATTGCCGTCACCGAGCTTCCCGGATGCAGCTACTTCCACCACGCTGATTCTTTCGCGATGATGCGCGGCGGCCACCTCGATATTGCGGTGCTGGGTGCCTTCCAAGTCTCAGCCGCAGGCGACCTGGCCAACTGGCACACCGGAGCCCCCGATGCTATTCCTGCCGTGGGTGGAGCAATGGATCTCGCCGTGGGCGCCAAGCAGGTGTTTGTCATGATGGAGCTGACCACCAAGAATGGTGCGGCCAAGATTGTGGAACACCTTAGCTACCCCGCTACAGGTCTGGCGTGTGTGAGCCGGATCTATACCGAACAAGCCATCTTTGACATCACCCCCACCGGGGTTGCCGTCACGGATGTATTTGGCGAGGCAACCATGGATTCGCTGCGCGAACTCACGGGACTGCCCCTGCTCGACCAGACTGCCTAACTCGCCG
>JBEGKV010000084.1:0-3122 GCA_041183925.1 Actinomycetota bacterium | reverse complement strand
CATATTTGCATTACTCAATCGACGATTGCTACCGTGTCAACGTATCGTTCCAGCGCAGGAGCGAACGGAGGTCATGATGTCGATTGAAACCCGCCAACTGCGGTATTTCATTGCCGTGGCCGAAGAACGCCATTTTGGCAATGCTGCGGACCGCCTCATGATGGCGCAGCCCCCACTTTCTCAACAGATCAAGCAGTTTGAGAAGAACCTGGGCACAACCCTGCTGATCCGTTCAACCCGCAGCGTGGAACTCACCCCCGCGGGTGAACTGCTCCTGATTCGTGGTCGCCGCATCTTGGAAGAGCTCGAGTCCATCGAAGCAAGCGTTCGCCGCGTGGGCGAAGGCCTGCAGGGAATTCTGCGCCTGGGCTTCACCGGAACGGCCACCTACGGCATCATGCCTCGCGTCGTGCGTCATGCCGCGAGCAGCTATCCCGGACTGGCCCTAGACGTCACTGGAGAAAAGCTCACTCCTGACCTGGTGGAAGCACTCGAATCTAACCGCATCGACATCGCTGTGCTCCGTCCCCCCGTGAGCAGCTCCACGATTGAATACTCCGTTGTGGCTCAGGAACGGGTTGTGGCGGCACTGCCCGCGAGTTCCCCCCTGTGTTCGCGGGGAGAACTTGTCATGTCAGATCTGGCACCACAAGACCTCATTGGCTATCCCAGCAACTCGGCCCTGTCTCAAGACTTGGCTGCCGCGTGGCATCAGATCAACCTGCGCCCCAACTATGTGCAGCGCGTCTCGGAAACATCAACGCTGCTGTCACTGGTTGCAGCTGGTGTCGGCGCCGCACTTGTCCCTGAGTCGGCAACGTCTATTCAAATCGGTGGAACCGTGTTCCTGCCGGTCAAAGATGCCCCCATTTTGGAACTGGCCGTGGCGTGGCGTCGCAATGACATCTCTCCCGCTGTTCAGCGTTTTATTCCCTTCCTTTCTAACCTCATCCAGACCAACCAACAGGATCTCGCCGCATGAAAATTACTCAGGTAGAAGCAATTCCCTACAACATCCCTATGCGCAAACCACTGTTGTTTGCCAGCGGAAGCATGGACACCGCCGACCACGTGCTGCTGCGCATCACCACCGATGACGGCCTGGTTGGTATTGCGGACATTCCACCGCGCCCCTATACCTATGGTGAAACCCAGCAGGGCATCATCACCGTCATTAACACGTTATTTGCCCCCTTCCTTATCGGCGAAGATCCCTTCAACCGCAACGTCATTCTGGCCAAAATGGCCCGCACCGTCGGTAACTACGCCACCAAGGGTGGCGTCGATATCGCAATCTGGGACCTCATTGGCCAGTCAGTGGGCAAGTCCGTGCACTCCCTGCTGGGTGGATTCCAAGACTCCATCCGTGTCTCCCACATGGTGGGTTTTGCTACACCCGAAGAGATGGTGGCGGAGGCAGAGGAATACCGCAACGACCTTGGCATCACCGCCTTCAAAGTGAAGGTGGGACGCCGCCCCGTCAGCCTCGATATCGAAGCCTGCATCGCCTTGCGCGAAGCACTCGGACCCGACGTCGACCTCTACTTCGATGCCAACCGCGGGTGGACAGCAGAAGAAGCACTCTATGTTGCCCGCAGCTGCGCAGACATCAACTTCCTCTACCTCGAAGAGCCCTGCGATGCGCTCGACGTGATGGGTCGCCGCCGTTTGGTGGAAAAGTCCCCGATCACCATCGTTGCCGATGAGAGTGTTCCTTCCCTTGGTGACGTGGCACGCGAGCTGCACACCGGTGGAGCGTCAGCCATCAGCATCAAGACAGCCCGCACCGGCTTCTCCGAATCGCAAAAGATTCTGGGCCTGTGTGAAGGACTGGGTGTGGACGTCATCATGGGTAACCAGATCGATTCCATGCTGGGTTCGGTCGCCACCGTGACCTTTGGCGCGGCATTCCGCCACTCGTCGCGCCGCGCAGCTGAGCTGTCCAACTTCCTCGAATTTGGTGACTACCTCAACCAGGAAGCCCTCGTCATTGCCGATGGCAAGATCGCAGCTCCCACCACACCAGGTTTGGGTGCAAAGATTGACGAATCCAAACTCAGCCACTACCGCATTGATGGGAAGTAACGAAAACATGCTTTTTCTCGCACACATGGTTGTCAACCTTCCCCCCTCGATGCCCGAGGCAGAAGCAACTGCGATCCGCACCAAGGAGCGCGAATACTCTCAGGCCCTCCAGCGCGATGGTCGCTGGGTCGAGCTGTGGCGCGTGGTGGGCGAATACGCCAACTACTCCGTTTTTGATGTTCAGGACAATGATGAGTTGCACACCATCTTGAGTGGTCTGCCCCTCTTCCCCTACATGAACATCACTGTTACCCCCCTTGCGCGGCACCCGTCTCGCATTGCCGAAAAACCCTAACCAGCACCAACCAATCACATTGATTCAAAGGAGAAACACTATGTCCGACGCAAGCTACGAAGCCGAGACCAGCGCCAAGGCTGCTGAATCTGGCAACAAGGCAACCGAACGCTTCCTGCAGAACACTGCATTCGCCAACGTTCAGGCAGACCAGGACCGCATCAGCCGTATCGCAACCCGCGTCATCAAGGCCATGAATGATGCTGTTATCGAAGAAGAAGTCACCTACGACGAATACAACATTCTCAAGGCATGGCTCATCAAGATGGGCACCGACGGCGAATGGCCTCTGTTCCTCGACGTATGGCTCGAGCACTCGGTTGAGGCCGTGCACAACTCGGCTAAAAAGGGCACCAAGGGAACCATCGAAGGCCCCTACTACGTTCCCAACGCGCCTACTCAGAACACCCCTGCAACCATTGAGAAGCGTGCTGACGAGCCTGGTACCCCACTGAAGTTCCACGGTAACGTCACTGCAGTAGATGGCACTCCTCTGAAGAACGCCGTGATTGAACTGTGGCACGCAGATGACCTCGGCTTCTACTCTCAGTACGCACCTGGTCTGCCCGAGTGGAACCTCCGCGGTACCTTCATCGCAGATGAGAACGGCTACTACGAGATTCACACCATCCAGCCCGCTCCGTACCAGATCCCCACCGAGGGTGCCTGTGGTCAGCTCATCTCTGCCGCTGGATGGCACGCATGGCGTCCAGCTCACCTGCACATCAAGGTGACCGCTCCT
>JBEGKV010000083.1:4634-6060 GCA_041183925.1 Actinomycetota bacterium | reverse complement strand
TATTTGATGCCGTAGAACAGAATTTCTGAGCTGGCCACGATGGCACCCAGGCCCAAGACCACTGCAAGAAGCCAGACCAAGGTTCCCAGTGAGTTTCCGACCACGGTGAGAACACCGGCGCCCTTGCCCAAGGCAAGAGAGCGCCCGACGGCGAACATCACCGAGGGGCCGGGGATCAAAATGATGACCAGCGCTGCGATGCTAAACGCAATCAAATTCTCAAGGGGAGGCATAACTAGCTTTCAAGAACTGCCATGGCGGCGTTGTGGCCACCAATACCGGAGACCGCACCACCGCGCCGCGCACCCGAACCACAAAGCAGGATGCCGGGGTGGGAGGTTGCGACGCCCCAGCGTGCTGCGGGGGTGGAGAGGTCGTCATCGTCTTCGACCCAGGGCCAGGAGAGCAGACCGTGGAAAATGTTTCCACCGGTCATGCCGAGGGCATCCTCGAGATCGAGGGTGGTCTTTGTTTCCACGCAGAGGTCACCGTTGCTATCACGCAGGAGGACGTCCTCGATGGGTTCAGCGAGAACACTGTTGAGAGAACGCAAGACGGCTGCTTGGAGTTCTGCACGAACCTCGTCGTTGTTCTCCCTATTGACCAAGGAGTGCGGTGCATGGAGCCCAAAAACCGTGAGGGTCTGGGCTCCTGAGGCCCGGAGCTCAGGACCCAGAATGCTGGGGTCACTGAGCGAGTGGCAATAAATTTCACACGGCAAGGTGGCAGGTATATTTCCCGAAGAAGCCTGATCGAAGGCCGTCTGCAGCTGTGTGTAGGTCTCGTTGATGTGGAACGTTCCACCAAATGCCTGCTCGGGAGTGACGCTGGGGTCTGCCAGCTTGGGCAGACGCGCAAGCAGAAGATTGACCTTAACTTGGGCGCCTTCGGGGCGGGCCGATGGCTCGGGGGTTTCGCCAAGAAGTTCTGCCAAAACCCACGGGGACACATTGGCCAGAACCCAGGTTCCCGTGACGTCGTGCGCGGTCCCTTCGTGGCTATAAAACACGGAGGTTGTCCCGCCCTCAATTTCGGCTGGAACAATCGCAGTAACCTCTGCTTCGGTGATGAGCTCAGCACCTGCGGCACGTGCCGCGCGGGCAATTTCTCCAGTGACCGCACCCATGCCGCCGACGGGCACATCCCAGTCCCCTGTTGCGCCACCAATCACGTGATACAAAAAGCAGCGGTTTTGGTTGAGGCTGTCGTCATGTGAAGCAGAAAACGTTCCGATGATGGCATCGGTATAGGCAACACCCCGGGCAATCTCTCCCTGGATATCACGTTCGATCACCTCACCAAGCGGGCGCTCAATGAATTCATCCCAAGCGTTGTCATCACCAACGAGCTTCTTTGCTTCAGATCGTGTAACCAGAGGCTCGGTCACTGTGGGCCACAGTGCCTGAGCTAGCGTCAGGGTCTTGGC
>JBEGKV010000083.1:4248-4584 GCA_041183925.1 Actinomycetota bacterium | reverse complement strand
AGCAAACCGAGCTCAGGGTTCCCGGGAACAGGAGTGTAGGAAGAATAGCGTCGACGAATCAGTTTCACATCAAGCCCGAGGTCATCGATGAGCTTCTGCGGAAGCAAACTGACTAAGTAGCTATAGCGAGAGAGTCTCGCATCAACACCGTCGAAAGCCTGTGCAGAAATGGCCGCCCCGCCGAGGTGGTTACTACGTTCGAGAACGAGAACGGAACGTCCCGTCTTGGCCAAGTACGCAGCTGCAGTGAGGCCGTTGTGACCGCCACCCACAATGACAACGTCGTAGTGAGAGTTACTCATACGCCCAGCCTAGCCGGGCGGAAAACTGTGCCGA
>JBEGKV010000083.1:0-4233 GCA_041183925.1 Actinomycetota bacterium | reverse complement strand
ATACGCCCAGCCTAGCCGGGCGGAAAACTGTGCCGACTATTGGCGATAGATCAGCCGGGACATCACGATGCTGGTGCGCGTGTGATCGACATTGGGCGCGTTGCGGCTTCGAGGGCATCTTCCAAACTGGCAATGTTGTGACTGCGCATATGCACAATTGCATCGGCACTGCCGGAGACAGTACCCGCGTCAATGACATCGGGAACACCTTCGAGCAGTCGGCGAAGTTCATCCGGTGCAACCGTGCCTCGGCAGAACAATTCGACATAGGCTTCGGTCTCCAAACCCTCCACGGAGGGGTCCACATGAATGGTGAAGCCACGAATCACACCGTCTGCAACCAGGCGGTCTACTCGTCGTTTAACCGCAGATGCAGAGAGCCCAATCAGTCCACCAATGTCTCCGTAGGAGGCACGGGAATTCTGACGCAGCTGATCGATGATGCGACGGTCCAAGTTGTCCATGACTTGAGCTTATAAAGTGGAGACGTGAATACGCCCCTGCGAACCCGTTTGGCGATTTCTGCGGGCAAACTCGCAGCCGCTACCTCGAGGCTCGCTGGCCGTGGCGAGGGCATGATTATCGGCGGCAAAGTTGCGCTCGCCGTTTCCCCTCACGCACTTCGGGACCTTGCGCAGGGCCGAGTGGCTGCACTTGTCTCTGCCACGAATGGCAAGACGTCGACGACACGTCTACTTGCCACCGCTTTGAGTCAAGGTGGACCGGTTGCCTCTCCCACGACAGGTGCCAATATGACCGAAGGCGCAGTGTGGGCCTTGGCCACCGGTGAGCCCGGAGCGCAGGCTGTCCTCGAAGTGGATGAAGCGTATTTACCTCGGATTGTGAAAGAGACGCAGCCGAAGGTGGTGTTGCTGGCTAATCTCAGCAGGGACCAGCTTGACCGGATGAGCGAGGTGGCGATGCTGGCCCGTAAGTGGCGGGCCATGATCGCGGAAAACCCTGACGTGCTCATCATTGCCAATGCAGATGACCCCATCGTGGCCTATGCCGCCGAGAAGGCCACCAAGATTGTGTGGGTCGCTGCCGGCCAAGCCTGGACAGCGGATTCTTCAGTGTGTCCAGACTGTGGCACGCTGCTGACCCGAGATGAGAAAACCTGGAGTTGCAGCGGGTGTGGCCGTTCTCGCCCTGAGCCCTCGTGGATATTCGAATGGAGTGCCCAGCCGGGCACCACTCATGCACGTGCGATTTCTCCTGAGGGCCACAGCTTTGATCTGTCCCATCTGGGCCTACCAGGGCGATTCAATGCTTCGAATGCCACTATGGCGCTGGCTGCGTGTCATGAGCTGGGTTATGACCTGCCTCGTGCCGTGGAACTCATGAACACGGTCTCTGCAGTCTCGGGGCGCTTCGCAACTGTCCAGGCAGGACAACTCAAGGTCAGACTGCTGCTCGCCAAAAACCCTGCCGGCTGGAGTGAGCTGCTCGACATCATGCCACCGGCCCCCACTCCCGTGATTGTCATGATTAATGCCAATCATGCGGATGGCCGAGATCCTTCGTGGCTGTGGGATGTTCCCTTTGAACGCCTGGCTGGCCGCACGGTGATCGCCTCTGGCAATCGTCGCCGCGATCTGGCCGTGCGCTTGCTGCATGCCGGGGTGGACGCTCATGTCATGGAGGACCCGTTTGCTCAGGGTGCTGATCTGCCGGAGAGCGTACGTTCTCTCGACGTCATTGATTGCGCTGCGACCTATACGGCATTCCAAAAGATTCGGGTAGCGGCACTGGACGGAGAGGTGGACGCATGAGTGTGAAGATTGCGTCGATTTATCCCACCTTGCTGGGCACCTACGGAGATGGCGGAAACGTTGCCGCCCTGAAGCACCTTGCCACGCTGCATGGGATTTCCGTGGAGGTAACCAATGTCTCGCCAGGACAGCACGTGCCCCACGATGCAGATATTTATGTTCTGGGCGGCGGAGAAGACACGGCACAATCTGCCGCAGCCGCGGCGCTTCACGCAAGTGGCGCACTGGCCGAGGGCGTCAAGAATGGAGCTTCTGTTCTCGCAATCTGCGCTGGTTACCAAATTCTGGGCCACACATTCTTGGATGCTGAGGGCAAGCCCTCTGCAGGTTTAGCCCTGCTGGATGTCACCACGGATCGACTGGAGAAGCGTGCCGTGGGCGAACTTGTTGCACAACCCAGTAGCTTTGCTCCGGCAGGCCTGACCGAGGTTTTCACCGGGTATGAAAACCATGGCGGACACACACACTTAGGCCCTGATGCGAAGCCTTTGGCCACCGTCACACATGGTGTGGGCAACGGCGATGGCACCGAGGGTGCCATCAATGGACGGGTCTTGGGAACCTATCTGCACGGGCCCTGTCTGGTGAGAAATCCACGGATTGCGGAACGCCTTCTCGGGTGGGCAGTGGGCCGGGACCTCGACCACATTGTGGAAGCTGAAGTCGAAGCTTTACGTCACGAGCGTCTCGACTTCGTTACCAAGAAATAGGATTGCAGTCATGAGCACCGTCACCGCCGACAAGCCCGCTAAGCCTGAGAAATTATTCTTCGGACAGCCTCGCCAACTCACGACCATCTTTGGCGTGGAAATGTGGGAGCGATTCTCCTTCTACGGCATGCAGGGAATCCTGTTGCTCTACATGTTCTACCCCATCGCCAAGGGCGGCTTGGGGATCGACGTCAAGGTCGCCACCGGCATTGTTGGTGCCTATGGTGGTGGCGTCTATCTCGCGACTATTTTGGGCGCGTGGCTTGCTGACCGCATGTTTGGCAGTGAACGGGTACTGTTCTATGCCGCCGTGATGGTCATGTTTGGCCACATTGCATTGGCCGTGTTGCCTGCCTATGCCGGCTTGACGGTGGGCCTGATTCTGATTGCTATCGGTGCCGGTGGCGTGAAAGCCAATGCCACGAGCATCGTGGGCCAGCTCTATGCTCCGGGCGACGTCCGGCGTGACGCGGGCTTCTCCCTGTATTACCTCGGTATCAACCTGGGAGCATTCCTGGGTCCGTTGGCTACCGGTTTCTTGCAAACCACCTACGGCTTCCACTGGGGCTTTGGACTGGCTGCGGTCGGTATGGCCGCCGGTCTGATCCAGTACTCCATTGGTCGCCGTCGTCTTCCACCACAAACACGCGTGGTTCCGAACCCTCTCCCAGCTTCCAAGAAGTGGCTGGTCTGGGTTATTGCAGCTGCCGGAGCCGGGCTCATCGCCGTCTTAGTTTTTTCGGGTGTCATCACCAGCAGCAACCTCGCAACCGTCATCATCATTGTCACCGCAGGGGCAGCCATTGCTTACTTCATCGTGATTTTGGGCAGCAAGCTGATTACGCCTATTGAACGCAACCGTGTGCTGGCATTCATTCCCCTGTTTATTGCGTGTGCTGCGTTCTGGTCGTTGTATCAGCAGCAGTTCACGGTGGTCACGATTTTTGCCAATGACCAGTTGAACCTGAACATCTTCGGCTGGACCATGCCCGTGTCGTGGGTTCAGTCCATCAACCCTATTTTCATCTTGGCGCTGTCCGGGGCGTTCGCTGCCATCTGGACCAAGTGGGGCACCAAGCAGCCCAGTACTCCGGTCAAGATGGGTCTGGGAACCATCGTGATGGGTCTGGCCTTCCTCATGTTCTTGAGCGTGTACAACGCTGCGCCTCACACCGCGCCTTTGTTGATGCTGGTGGGAATTCTGTTCGTCTTCACGATTGCTGAACTGCTCATCTCACCTGTGAGCCTCTCGGTGAGCACCAAGCTGGCACCCACCGCCTTCCGCACCCAGATGGTGGCGTTGCTTTTCCTCTCCAGTGCATTGGGAACGGCCATGTCGGGCCAGCTTGCAGGTCTCTATGACGAGAAGCACCCTGAACTGAACCTGGACTACTTCCTGTATTCGGGCCTGGCAGCAATTGCACTCGGTGTCGTATTGCTGTTGATTCGTAAGTGGGTCTTGAAGCTCATGGAAGGTGTGCGCTAATGATCACCACCGAATTCACCGATGCTCAGGGTGTTGTCATTACCTATGACGTGTATTCGGTTCCCACTCCGCGTGCAGTCGTGCAGATCATGCACGGTCTGGGTGATCACGCAGGCCGCTATGCCCACGTCGCTGCGGCACTGAATTCTGCCGGCTATTCCGTTTATGCACCTGACCAGCGTGGCCACGGCCGCACCGGTGTCATGCAATTTGGCGGGGACCTGTCCAAGCTGGGCAAACTCGGCCCCGGTGGCTTGAGGGCTGC
>JBEGKV010000082.1:0-4215 GCA_041183925.1 Actinomycetota bacterium | reverse complement strand
GCAGCACGCTACGGCAAGGTCATTCTCATGTCGGACGCCGATGTGGATGGTGCACACATCCGCACACTGTTGCTCACTCTCTTCTTGAAGCAGGTCGGGTGTTTGCGGCAGTGCCCCCGTTGCACCGTGTAGTTGTTCTCAATCCCGGCACAAAGCCGAATGAGACTATTTACACTTACTCCGAGGCAGAACTTCAGGCTGTTCTCGCTGGATTAGCGAAGTCAGGTAAGCGATACCAAGAGCCAATTCAGCGCTACAAGGGTCTTGGGGAGATGGACGCAGACCAACTTGCAACGACCACAATGGACCGTGCAGCGCGCACGCTTCGCCGGGTTCGAGTGGAAGATGCCGCCATGGCAGACACGGTATTCGAGTTGCTCATGGGCAACGACGTGGGTCCGCGACGAGACTTCATCATTGAAGGCTCAGCAGGCCTCTCGCGTGACCGTATCGACGTGTAATTGATTAGTTGACGGCTGACCCAACGTAAGCGACATCGCCGTCAAGCAGTGTGCCTGAAGCATCACGCTTCGCAAGCTCCATCGGAAGTTCACGGGGCATACCATCCAGCGCTGAAGCACGGGGTGTTCCCACTCCTACCCATCCCACGGCGAGGGCATCTTCGCCTTTGAGGAGCGTTTGGGCACGAACGCCTCCCGTGCCACGGCCCTTGGCGGGGAATTCACTCAGCGCAGAAACCTTCGCCCGGCCCGCATCTGTGCCCAACAGGGTGTTGAGGCTTGTGGAGACGGTCACGACCTGAGCGCCCTCCTCGGCTGTTGCGCCAAAGAAGATGACCTCAGATCCATCCGCGACTCGAATACCCGCCATACCGCCAGCTGTGGCGCCCTGAGGGCGAACTGCATCTGCTGTGAAGTGAAGGAGCTGGGCATCAGAGGTGATGAAAACAAGCTCTTCGTTTTCTGCGGCCGGGGTGAGCCCGACAACACGATCAGAATCTTTAAGGCTAATGATTGAGTTGCCAGATTTGACGGGGAACGCATCTGCCTGGATGCGTTTGACGACACCTTCACGTGTGCCCACGGCATACGTCGTTTCGCCGCCCAGAGTGACCAGGCCGATAATCTTCTCGCCTGATTCCAGCTCGATGTAATCACCCGCATCGACGGCGGCTGCTAAAGAAACACTCGAGGCAGGAACGCCGGGAAGTGAGACGGGGGAGAAGTGCACGAGACGACCTGTCGTGGTCACTGCACCGAGCTGCCCACGCCGAGTGGTGGCCACATTGGCCACGATGCTGTCATGCGCGGTTCGGTGGGTGCCCTGACTAATGGCATCGGAGGCCTCGGCCAAGTCCACGCGAGCCAATCGTCCGCTGGCCGACAGGAGAACTCGACAGGGAGTGTCTTCCAACTGCAGAGCTGCTGGTTGCGCAGCCGCTGCACGAGCAGCAGTGGTGGCAGGAGCCACCGTGGAGGTGGAGAGAACAGTTCGTCGGGGAGTGCCGAGTGTTCGGGAGATCTCTGCGAGTTCGTCAGCCACGACAGTGATGAGCTTTGCGTCACTGCCCAAGATGGACTCAAGGGCAGCAATTTCCTTGCGAAGTGCGTCTGCTTCAGCTTCTAACTCCACCCGGGAAAACTTAGTCAGGCGGCGCAGGCGAAGTTCCAGAATGTAGTCTGCTTGCGCCGTCGACAGTTCAAAAACATCCATGAGGCGGGCACGTGCTTGTTCGGTATCGTCGCTTTGGCGAATGAGCTGGATAACGTCATCGATGTCCACGATGGCGATCAGGAGTCCATCCACCAGGTGGAGACGTTCCTGTCTCTTGAGGAGGCGGTGCTGTGAGCGTCGAAGGACGACAAGCTTGCGGTGATCAACATAGACCGAGAGCATCTCGCGCAAACCCATAGTTTGTGGGCCTCCGTTGACCAAGGCAACGTTATTGATGCTGAATGAATCTTCCAGCGGGGTGTAGCGGTAGAGCTGTTCAAGCACAGCTTCCGGATCGAAACCTGTTTTGATTTCAATCACGAGTTTGAGGCCATGGTGGCGATCTGTCAGATCGATAACGTTTGAAATACCGTTCAGCTTCTTGCTGGTGACGCCATCTTTAATCTTGTCTATGACTTTTTCGGGGCCAACGAGATAGGGAAGCTCGGTCACGGTAATGCCGGACTTGCGCGGAGAGATGCTCCCAATGCTGACCTTCGCGCGGGTCCGGAAGCTGCCTCGACCTGTTTCATAGGCTTCACGAATGCCGTCGAGACCCATAATGATGCCGCCGCTGGGCAAATCGGGACCGGGCACAAAAGCCATGAGGTCATCGAGTGATGCCTGCGGGTTGCGCAACAGGTGAATGGAGGCTTCGACGACTTCAATGAGGTTGTGAGGCGCCATGTTGGTCGCCATACCCACCGCAATACCGCTTGCGCCATTGACTAACAGGTTTGGGTAAGCCGAAGGAAGAACATCAGGCTGCTGGAATTGGTTGTCATAGTTGGGGACAAAATCAACGACGTCCTCATCCAAATTGGCGGTCATGGCCAATGCGGAGGCTGCCAAGCGGGCTTCGGTATAGCGTGCAGCAGCGGGGCCGTCATCGAGTGAGCCAAAGTTTCCATGGCCATCAATCAAGGGCAGACGCAGAGAAAAATCTTGAGCGAGACGCACCAATGCGTCGTAGATTGAGGCATCACCGTGGGGGTGCAATTTCCCCATTACTTCTCCGACAACACGTGCCGACTTCACGTGTCCCTTGTCGGGTCGAAGTCCCATTTCACTCATCATGAACAAAATGCGGCGCTGAACAGGTTTGAGGCCATCACGTGCGTCAGGCAATGCTCGGGAATAAATAACCGAATACGCATATTCCAGGAATGAGTCCCGCATCTCCGTGGAGACATCAATGTCATCGATGCGTTCTACAGCATCAGGTGTAGGGGAAGTGGGTGCCATGCGTGTGTACTTTCATCCGAATCGAACGCAGAAATCACAACTGGCTTGCGGCCCAACTATGGCAGACTGACGTCGATGTCCCTCATGTTACCGAGCCTCAATACCGGCCAGTCGAGCCTTGCCGACGTGTTGCCAAGTTGCCTTGCCACCCTAGGAGCCCAGGGTTTTCGCAATGTGTTGAATCTGCCGGTAGTTCGCTCAGCTGTTGTTGTTCTTGTTGATGGTTTAGGCGCCCACAATTTGGCCCAGGCCTCCGCTCACGCCCGCTTTCTCAGCAGCATAAGTGGGAAAACTCACACGATACAGACGGTATTTCCGAGCACCACAGCGTCCGCTCTTGCCAGCCTGACAACAGGAGAGAGCCCTGGAACTCATGGCATGTTGGGGTACCGAATAAAGGATCCTGCAACGGGCCAGGTCGTCAACCAACTCACCGGAATTTCATCACTCACCGACTCTTCCAGTTGGCTGGGGGCAAGCCCGGTGTATTCGAGTGCAGCGCAGTCAGGCATTCATCCGGCTGTTGTTGCCCATCCTCGCTTTGCCGATACGCCGTTGACGCAGCTCATTCATCGTGGCGCGAACTATTGCCCCGCGCGCACTCTGGACGATCGAGTTTCTGCCGTGCAGGACATCGTGCGAGAACCAGGTTCCCAGCTTGTTGTCCTCTATATCTCTGAACTTGATGAGTGTGCTCACAACAAAGGAGTGATGAGCTCAGACTGGGCCATGCTGTTGGAGTCCGTGGACAGCGCGCTCAAAACACTGGTGGCCTCGCTCCCCGACGACGTGGGTGTGCTCATCACAGCAGACCATGGCGTAGTGGATATCCCCGCCCACAAGCACTTGCTCTACGGAGAAGATCCACGGCTAGTGGACGGCGTGGCAGATATTGGGGGAGAGCCCCGCTGCCTTCAGATCTTCTTCGACCCCGAAGCCACGCCAGAAACCAGGTCGCGAGTATGTGCGGCATGGATGGAAGACATGGAGGGCATCGCGTGGGTGATGACAAAGAAAACAGTCATCGCACAGGGCTTGCTTGGTGAAATCTCTGAAGAAAATGCAGCGAGGATAGGGGATATCTGGGTTCTTGCACGCAAGGACGTTGTTTTTTATGACGCCCGCGATAAGACACTCAAAGGTCGATCCATGATTGGCCAACATGGTGGAATGTCATCGACAGAGCTCACCGTTCCGCTGTTACGAGCAGGCGGATTCAGCTAGGCAGGATCGTCGTCGGAGCGAGTTCCAAACACAATGTCATCCCATGACGGCATACTGGGGCGTCCATTACGG
>JBEGKV010000081.1:0-4152 GCA_041183925.1 Actinomycetota bacterium | reverse complement strand
GAGAAGCTCGGACAGGTGTTCTCTGGACTGGCACACACCAGCCCCCTGACTTCTGTCGATGTTGAGGTTCGCGGAGAAATCACTCAGTTCGACACCGCTGTGCTCAAGCTAGCTGCGCTGAAGGGCATTTTCACCAACGTGGTCAGTGAGAGCGTCTCCTACGTCAACGCACCTTTACTGGCAGAACAGCGTGGCATTGAGGTTCGCACACTCAGTGAAGAAGAATCACCCGAATACCGCACCGTATTGACGCTGCGTGGTGCCCTCAGTGATGGCACGCAAGTTTCTGTTTCAGGAACCTTGGCCGGCATCAAGCAGGTAGAAAAGATTGTGGAAATCAACGGCTACGAAGTGGACGTTCCCATCGATGACCACCTCATTGTGATGCAGTACATCGACCGTCCCGGAATCGTTGCCGTCTATGGCAAAGAGTTCGGTGACGCCAAGATCAACATCGCAGGTATGCAAATTGCGCGCCAGAACTTGGGCGGTAAGGCACTTTCTGTTTTGACCGTGGACTCACCAGTTCCAGCTTCACTGTTGGAAAAGGTGCGCACGGCTATCGATGCAGATGTCATGCTCGAAGTAGACATCACCGAATAAACAATTTTTCACTCGCAACACGTAAAGGAAGAACATGTCCCGCACACTGAAGCTCGCGGTTATCCCCGGTGATGGTATTGGTCCCGAGGTTATTGCTGAAGCCGTCAAGGTGTTGGATGTTGTTGTCCCCTCGACCGATCTCGTGATTGAGAAGACTCCCTTTAGCCTGGGCGTTGAACGTTATTTGGAAACCGGTGACGTACTCAGCGATGAGGACCTTGCTGCCATTTCTAGCCACGACGCAATCTTGCTCGGTGCCGTCGGCGGCAAGCCAGGGGACCCTCGCATTCCGGCGGGCATCATCGAGCGTGGTCTTCTGCTGAAGCTGCGCTTCAGCCTGGACCACTACGTGAACTTGCGACCCACCACTATTTTCCCTGGCGTGACTAGTCCATTGGCTGATCCGGGGAATGTGGATTTTGTTGTCGTCCGTGAAGGCACCGAAGGTCCCTATGTGGGTAATGGTGGCGCTCTGCGCCAAGGAACCCCGCACGAGATTGCGAACGAACTTTCCGTCAACACCGCCTTCGGTGTGGAACGTGTGGTTCGCTACGCTTTTGAGTTGGCTGCCAAGCGTGAGCGCAAGAAGCTCACCCTCGTTCACAAGACCAACGTGTTGGTCAACGCCGGCTCCTTATGGAGCCGCATCGTTGACACTATTGCGACCGAATACCCACAGGTTTCCGTCGATTACTTACACATTGACGCAGCGACCATCTTCTTTGTCACTGATCCTGCACGCTTTGACGTGATCGTGACAGACAATCTTTTCGGTGACATCCTCACCGACCTGGCCGCCGCAATCAGCGGTGGCATCGGCTTGGCCGCAAGTGGAAACATCAACCCCACTAACGCCTTCCCGAGCATGTTTGAGCCCGTCCATGGTTCTGCCCCAGATATTGCAGGCCAGCAGAAAGCAGACCCCACAGCAGCAATCCTGTCTGTGGCCCTGTTGCTGGAGCACTTCGGTTATGCCGAGGCAGCAGCGCGCGTCAATGACGCCGTCGCTGCTGATCTGTCAGAACGTGGAACTGCGGTCCGCCGCACCAGCGACATCGGTGACGCTATCGTCGCCCGCCTGGCCTAGAAAACGAAGGAAGATCATGAGCAACGAAACATCGACGTTTCCGCTGAACTTCGCCCTGACCCCCTCGCAGGCAGCCCGCGCCGAGGCTGCACGCGAAGAGATACTTGCTGACCCCGGTTTTGGTAAGCACTTCACCGACCACATGGTCTCCATTGACTGGACCATTGATGAAGGCTGGCACGGCGCGCACGTGCAGCCCTACGGCCCACTTGTGCTTGACCCCGCCGCTTCTGTGCTGCACTATGGCCAGGAAATCTTTGAAGGTTTGAAGGCCTACCGTCACGCAGATAACTCCATTTGGACGTTCCGTCCCGAAGCAAATGCCCTGCGCTTGCAGCGCTCTGCTCGCCGCATGGCACTTCCAGAACTTTCCGTCCCTGACTTCATCGAGTCCATCAAGCAACTCATTGCTGTGGATGGTAACTGGGTGCCCTCTGCTCCAGAGACAAGCCTGTATTTGCGCCCCTTCATGATTGCCAACGAAACCTTCCTCGGTGTTCGTGCCGCACACAAGGTCGGCTATTACCTCATTGCAAGCCCCGCAGGCGCTTACTTTGCGCAGGGTGTGGCTCCGGTCAAGATTTGGCTCACCACTGAGTATTCCCGTGCAGGTAAGGGTGGAACCGGTGCAGCAAAGTGCGGTGGTAACTACGCATCGTCATTGACAGCGCAGGTCGAAGCTTATGAAAACGGCTGTGCTCAGGTGCTCTTCCTCGATTCTGAAACCCACACCAACGTGGAAGAGCTCGGTGGAATGAACGTGTTCTTCGTCCACAAAGACGGCAAGCTGGTGACCCCCAAGTTGACTGGAACCATCTTGGAAGGCATCACCCGCGAAAGCGTGATTGCGCTGGCCAAGGATCGCGGCCTGACCGTGGAAGAGCGCACCGTTCCCATTGCTGAATGGCAAGAGGGTGTGGCGTCTGGTCAGATTACTGAAGTTTTTGCCTGCGGCACCGCTGCAGTCATCACCCCCATTGGTCAGCTTCTCGGAGCTCACGGCCTGTCCGTGGGCAACCCAGACGCTCCTGCCGGAGAGCTCACGATGAGCCTGCGTAAGGAATTGACTGATATTCAATACGGTCGTCTTCCTGACCGTCACGGCTGGATGGTTCGACTCGACGCATGACCACTAACTACCCTTTCTCCACCGCAGAGGGAAGCGACGTCCGCGTGCGCTTCTGCCCATCACCGACGGGCACCCCGCACGTGGGGCTCGTGCGCACCGCCCTGTTCAACTGGGCTTATGCGCGTCACACGGGTGGAAAGTTCATCTTCCGGATCGAAGACACCGATGCTGCTCGCGACTCGGAAGAAAGTTACGAACAAATCATCGACGCACTGTCCTGGTTGAACCTGGACTGGGATGAAGGTATCAACGTGGGGGGACCTCACGGGCCCTACCGCCAATCTCAGCGCTCGGATATTTATAAAGATGTGATCGAGAAGCTCAAAGCAACCGGCCGGGTCTATGAAAGTTTTTCCACCCCCGAAGAGATCGAAGCGCGCAACATTGCAGCTGGCAAAGATCCCAAAGTTGGCTATGACAACTTTGATCGCGACCTGACCGAAGAGCAGAAAGCAGCTTTCCGCGCAGAGGGCCGTCAGCCTGCATTGCGTGTGCGCGTTCCCGACGAGGACATCACCTTCGACGATCTCGTCCGTGGCGAAATCACCTTCCCCGCTGGTTCTTTCCCTGACTTCGTCGTCGTTCGTCCGAACGGTGACCCGCTCTACACCCTGGTGAACCCTGTCGATGATGCCATCATGCAGGTCACTCACGTGTTGCGCGGAGAGGATCTGTTGTCCTCGACCCCGCGGCAGATTGCGCTGTATCACGCACTTATCGACGCAGGCTTCACTACGCACATCCCACGCTTTGGTCACCTTCCCTACGTCATGGGTGAAGGAAACAAGAAGCTGTCTAAGCGTGACCCGGAAGCAAACCTGTTCCACCACCGCGATCGCGGATTTATCCCCGAAGGGTTGATCAACTACCTGGCCTTGCTCGGGTGGTCACTGACCCACGACCGGGACATCTTCACCATCCAGGAAATGGTCAAAGCCTTCGACGTGGTCAACGTGAACCCCAACCCTGCCCGCTTCGATCAGAAGAAGGCAGACGCTATCAACGCAGACCACATTCGTCTGCTGACGGTGGAAGATTTCACTGCTCGCATGATTCCTTATCTGCAGGCAGGGAACGTCCTGACCAACAACCCCACAGAAGAGCAGCTTGAGATTCTTGCCGCAGCAGCACCTCTGGTGCAGACGCGCATGAACGTCCTGAGTGAAGCTCCCGAACTTCTCGAGTTCTTATTCACCCCTGCAGAGCAGATCACCTATGCCGAAGATGCACTCAAGGGTTTACCTGAGAATGCGGGCGAAGTAATTGCAGCCTCAGTAGGTGCCCTCGAGCTCATTCCGGAATCTGAATTTACGCACGATGCCATTCAGGCAGC
>JBEGKV010000080.1:0-4207 GCA_041183925.1 Actinomycetota bacterium | reverse complement strand
ATCCTGCACCGCGGTCAATTCATCGAGTTGCTGAGTCAGCGTGGCAATCTTGACCGTCTTGCCGCGCTTCACGCGGCCAGAGGTGGGCTGAACGTGGTCGGAAACAAGACCCAACAAGGTCGACTTTCCAGCACCGTTGATACCCAGAATGCCTGTGCGCTCACCGGGGGCTATGCGCCAAGTGACGTCCCTTAGAACCTGCTTGTCTCCATAGGAGACCGAGACCTCCTCCAGGTCCACCACGTCTTTACCTAAACGCTGCATCGCCATGGAGGACAGCGTGATGGGGTCACGGACAGGTGGCTCGTCCGCGATCAGCGCATTAGCTGCATCAATACGGAACTTAGGCTTCGCTGTGCGCGCAGGTGCCCCGCGGCGCAACCACGCGAGTTCCTTCTTCATGAGGTTCTGGCGCTTCGCTTCGCTCACCGCTGCAGAACGGTCACGTTCCACGCGTTGCAGAATGTATGCCGCATAGCCACCTTCAAAAGGCTCGAGGATGCGGTCGTGGACTTCCCACGTGTCCGTGGAGACTTCATCCAGGAACCACCGGTCGTGTGTGACGACCAGCAGACCGCCCTGACCCTTGGGCCAGCGCTTCTTGAGGTGACCGGCAAGCCACGAAATACCTTCCACGTCGAGGTGGTTGGTGGGCTCATCGAGGAAGATGACATCCCACTCACCGGTGAGAAGCGCCGCCAGGGCAACACGGCGGCGCTGGCCACCTGACAGATCGCCGACCTTGGCATCCCAAGGGATATCGGTGACGAGTCCGGTCAGGACATCGCGGACTTTGGGGTCCCCGGCCCAGATATGTTCTTCGATGCCGCCGACAATAGCCTCGCCCACGGTGAGCGAGCCATCCACTTCATCCGACTGGTCCAGCATGCCGAGGGTAATACCTCCACGGCGCGTGACGCGGCCCGAGTCTGGCTCGAGACGACCTGCCAAAATCTTCATCAGCGTGGATTTACCGTCACCGTTACGTCCCACGACACCAATCCGGTCGCCATCGTTGATGCCGATAGTGATGCCGTCAAAGATAACGCGCGTGGGGAATTCGAGGTGGAGGTTCTCTCCACCGAGCATGTGAGCCATTAGTCGTTAACCAGGCGTGCGCCGTGAACAGGACCTGACACACGCAGAACACGATGTCCGGCAGCGCTAAGAGTGACCTGCAGATCGATGGCAGATTCAGAATCTTCAGCAAGAAAAGCCAGTGTGGGTCCTGAGCCAGAAACGATGCCGGCCAAGGCGCCACTTTTTTCTCCCAGTTCCAAGACCTTCACGAGAGAGGGCTGCAGGTGCAGCGCAGGGGCTTGCAAGTCATTACTCAACGACTCAGCCAGCATGTGGGGATCGCCTGCGCGCAAGGCCTGCAATACAGCGGTGTCCACGAGGGGGGAAAGAGGTGCGGGCTTAATGTCAGCAATATGGCGTTCACGGTGCGCATCTAGCTCGCCATACACAGCGGGAGTGCTCAGACCGAAGTCGGCAGGAACGAGCACCCACTCAAAGTGTTCGTGACTGGTGAGCACAGGGCTCAGGCGGTCACCGCGGCCCGTCCCAATAGCAGTTCCCCCGGTGAGGGCGAAGGGAACATCTGCACCAAGTTCCGCCGCCAAAGCAAGAAGGGCGTCTTTGCCCAGATTGGTTCCCCAGAGTGCATCACAGGCAACGAGCGTTCCTGCGGCATCGGCAGAACCGCCTCCCATGCCACCTGCGATGGGAACGTTTTTCTCAATTTCGAGGCGAACACCGCCGCGATATTTAGCTTTGCGCGCAAGTAACTGAGCAGCCTTGATGGCCAGATTAGACGCATCGAGAGGAACGCCACTGAGGTCGAAAGGTCCCGTGAAGCTCACTGAGAAATCATCGGCGTGATAAGCCTTGATGTCTTCATAGAGGCTGACCGCTTGATAGGTTGTGGCGACGTCGTGGTAGCCATCCTCCATGACGGCACCGACGGCTAGCGAGACATTAATCTTCCCCGGAGCTCGAACATGAGCTACGTCGCGAACACCAGTCTCGGTCATAGAACAAACCTAACCGGCGGAGGCGATAGACACGAATTCGTCAATGCCGAGCTGCTCTCCCCGCAGGGTGGGATCAATGCCGGCCTTCTCCAAGAGAGCGGTAGCTTCTGCGCTCGAGCCGCAGAGATCCGACAGTGCTTGGCGCAGCATCTTGCGACGCTGGCCAAAAGCGCCGTCGATGATGTCGAAGGTGCGACGACGCAATGCTTCATCTCCGGGCTGGACGGCATCGCGCTCAAACCCGACCAGAACTGAATCCACATTGGGAACAGGCCAAAACACCTGGCGGCTCACGGTGCCGGCAATACGCCACTTTCCATACCAGGCAGCTTTGACGCTGGGCCCGCCATAGACCTTAGAACCCGGAGCTGCTGCAAGGCGGTGTCCGACCTCGGCCTGCACCATGACCACACCCGAACGAATGCTGGGGAAGTGCTCGAGGAAATGCAGCAGCACGGGAACGGAGACGTTGTAGGGAAGGTTTGCCACGAGGCGGCTGGGCTCATCGGGCAACGCCATGATTTTCATGGCATCTTCGTGAATAACCGTGAGCTGTGCATCCGGAGCCATCTGTGCGAAGGTCGTCGGCAGCTGTGCTGCGAGACGACCGTCAATCTCGACGGCTACGAGTGACGCCCCGGCTTCGACGATGCCCAAGCTGAGCGAGCCAAGTCCTGGGCCAATCTCGACCACGGAGTCACCGGCTTCTACCCTGGCAACTTTGACAATCTTGCGCACCGTATTGGCGTCGATAACGAAGTTTTGGCCCAGCTTCTTGGTCGGAGTCACGTCCAACAGTTCGGCCAAGTCACGAATCTCGGCAGGACCGAGCAGGCTCACACTCATGCGACGAGTCCGTCCTGCCACGAGCCGTAGACGGTCTCGGTATTGAAAGCGATCTGGGCACACAGGTCTCCCAGGTCAGTTTCTAAGACCTCCGCAATAGCACGAACGGTCAACGGGGTCAGATAGGGAGCGTTGGGCCGACCGCGGTAAGGCATGGGGGTCAGGAAGGGGGCGTCTGTTTCCACCATGATGAGTTCGCGAGGAATAACCCGGAGTGCTTCCCGAAGGTCGTCGTTCTTTTTGAAGGTGACGGTTCCCGAGAAGGACAGATACCAGCCGTTTTCGGCTGCAATTTTGGCCATGGCTGCGTCGCCTGAGAAACAGTGAAACACCGTCTTGTCGGGGGCGCCCACGCGTAACAGGGTTTCAATCACGTCGTCGTGCGCATCACGGTCATGGATCTGCATGGCGATATCGTGCTTCTTGGCAATATCGATATGGGCTTCAAAAGAGCGGCGCTGGGCAGCCAGGCCCTCTGGACCGGTGCGGAAGAAGTCCAGTCCGGTCTCCCCCACCGCACGGGTGCGGGGCCAGGCGGCCAGCTCATCGATCACTGCAAGGGCATCCTCGAGTGTGCCCGCTTCGTCGTAGTGGGGGGCTTCATTGGGGTGGATGGCCACAGCCGCCAGCATGCGTGGCTCTGCGGCGGCAACAGCAGCCGACCACTTCGAGGTCTCCACATCACCACCGACTTGGATCACACCCACGATGCCGACTTCAGCAGCACGCTCGAGATGCTCGTGATAATCAATGGGTTCTTCGCCATCTGAAATCTCGAGATGAGTGTGGTTGTCATAGACGGCAACAGGAAGTGGCTCTGGCAGTGGCGGATAACTGAGGTCACGCTTCTGACCGTGTTCAGCTGTTGTGTCACGCTGCCGGATATATGCCGATTCGGTCATATGAGAAAACTATTCAACGACTGATTCAATGCGGGGGAAGAGTGCGTCAAGGTTTCCGACGGTCGTCCCGGAAGGAATCTGTGCCCACTGGCCCGCTGCGCGGATGGGCTGTGCTGCGAGGGCACCCAGCCCCGCCTCCACACCGAGAGCGTTCCACAGCTTCTGTGTTGCTTCCGGCATGAAAGGAGAAAGAAGCACGGCCAGAGCACGCAGCCCCTCGGTTGCCGTGTTGAGGACTGTACCCAAGCGAGCTGCATTCGCGGGATCCTTGGCCAGAGCCCACGGCTCTTGCTCGGTGATGTAGCCGTTGAGGGCGTCCACGATGGTCCAGATGGACGTCACAGCGTCGTGGATAGCTAAACGCTCGATGGCAGCATCAGCCTGCACTGCAGCAGCGGCCACAACATCCACAATGGCTTTGTC
>JBEGKV010000079.1:0-4216 GCA_041183925.1 Actinomycetota bacterium | reverse complement strand
ATTTGTTCAGGCGAATGGGGAAAACCACTTGGCGGTGGGTTGTATGAATTTAGGATCAGAAAATCCCTTCACGCGATTCAGTCAATTACGCACACTTCCAGTGCGAACACAGCTACTTCACACTCACAACAACCTGTTTTGATAAGAATCTTTTGTGCTTTCCACGGAGACAAAATTGTGGTCATCCATCATGGCTACGACAAAAAACGTGACCCCTCTCATAAAAGGCAACAACGTGAGATTCGAACCGCGAGAAAACTACACCACGAGTGGAAACTGGGGTTGAAAAAATAAGTGTTTAATTACATAATTACCAGCATGGCTAGAAAACAGAAGACCGTACTTTTCGATGATCTTCTCAAAGAAGTTCAGGAGTCATGGACCGAAGAGGATTGGAAAATCTACAACGCTGTTTCTGAAGATTTTCAGAAGGAAATGCGAGACCGTTCTGAACTTGGAGCTGCCCTCCAGTCGGCACGAAAAGCTCAATCTCTCACTCAACCCAAGCTTTCAGAGTTAGCTGATGTCCAGCAAGCTGAAATCAGTCGAATTGAGCGCGGAGTGGGCAATCCAACAGCCACAACACTTTTTCGGTTAACTCATGCCCTCGGTTTGAGAATTGCGTTACTTCCGGCAGAAAAGACTGGAAACACTCCAACCTAAGATTTTAGGTTGATTCCAGATCAAACGGTGTCCCCGAGTTCGCATCGCGAACTACAGCCTTCTTAACGACCGGCTCGGCAGCAGGGGCTGCTTGAGCTGTTGGGGCATTGTCAAGGAGAGCTTCACGAATAATTCGGCGGGGGTCATACTGCCGGGGATCGAGTTTCTTCCACTCGTCCTCATCGAAATCGTCGCCGAGTTCTTCCTTGATGCGGTCTTTCGCCCCCACGCTCATCTCTTTGAGCTTGCGGACCAGTTGACCAAATTTTGCTGCATAGGCAGGCAGGCGTTCGGGACCGATCACGAAGACAGCAATGACCCCAATGATGAGTAATTTCTCGAAGGTCAAACCAAACACACTACGAGACTACCGCGCCGAAACACAGGCTTAGCTCTACGCTTGTGAAGCAAGGAGACTGACGTGACACACAACGATCTAACATGGAAGTTCCTCAACGAATATGACGTTGAGTCGAACACCCAAACCAAAGCCCGCTCGCTCTCGCTGGAACACAGCCTCGATGTGATTTCACCGGCTGTCGGTGCACAGCTGGCACTGGTGGCAGCGGCTACTAATGCGACCAACATCGTGGAAATTGGGACCGGTTTCGGCCTTTCCGGCCTGTGGCTTCTCTCTGGCGCACCCGAGGCAACTCTGACCTCTATTGACTCAGAATTCGAATACCACGAGCAGGCACGTGAATTCTTCACCGAGGCCGGCTACCCCGCCAGCCGCGTTCGCCTCATCACCGGCAAGGCACTGGATGTGTTGCCCCGCATGAACGAGAACAGCTACGACATTGTTCTAGTCGATGGTGACCCTGCACAGCTTCCCGCCAATGTGGAACATGCCCTGCGCTTGGTCCGCATCGGAGGAACTGTTCTTGTTCCTCACGCGCTCCAGGCAGGCGCTGTGGCAAACCCCTCCGACCGCTCTGTGGTCGTGACTGGTTTCCGCACCGTCATCACCGAAGCAAGCGAAGCAGAGAACCTCGTTGTTGCCCTGTCTCCTGCAGGTGACGGTCTGCTCCAGATCACCAAGATTTCCTAAACCACCAGCACGAACAACAAGAACCCCCGCTCATCAGAGCGGGGGTTCTGTGTAAAAAGACGGAGAAACTAGGCGGGGTTTACAACCTTGGCCAACACGTCGTGAAGCTCTTTAGCTTCAGCGTCGTTAACGGAGACGACCAAACGGCCACCACCTTCGAGAGGAACGCGCACAATAATGAGGCGACCTTCCTTGACAGCCTCCATGGCTCCGTCACCGGTCCGTGGCTTCATTGCAGCCATTCAGGCCACCCCTTTCACTTACTTCGTGTACTTCTATTATCCCGTATTCCGGGAGGCCCAAAAACCACGTTCAGTCGGAAAATGACTTCGGAATCCGCAGTTTGAGCACTCTCAAACGCACTATTTCGCACATTTCTGTCGAATCTTTAGGGTGGACTCCAGTCATAGCCATCAATGCGCCAACAAATCAGCAACCAGCCCCATTGCAGGGCGATAAAGATGACCACCATGGAGATGCGATAGATCTTTGATTTCGGTGCCGCTACAGCGCCCAGCGCCGGAAAAAGCGGGGCAAGAAGACGAAAAGTGCTGGATTGGGGGAAGAACACCGCCAACACATACAGCGCATAGCTCACCAGCCAGAATCGAACGTCCACACCCAACTTCTTCACCGCGGGGGTGAACAAGAAAATGGCGAAGCCGACCACCAGGACACCCAGAACGGCATACCCCACCACGGCAGGCCAACCAATAAACGACGCCCACCAGGTAGCGGCATGAATCCAAGGAGTGAAAGGAACCAGTTCTTGGTAACCGATGTAGACCGAGCGCCAGGCCAATTCAGTATCAAGATAGGCGCTCGGGATACCGGTCACCCACCCCGCAATGAACATCCATGCCACACCAGAGACAGCCGCCACGACAGCCACTGCAGCGACCAGCACACGTTCACGGGTGGGGAACCTCGAACGGGAGCGGCGAACGAAGCGATAAATCCAGTGCAATCCCACGGCGAGCGCGAGGGCCAATGCGCCCGGCCTGGTGAGCGAAAGCACTACTGCCACAGGAATCATCCAGCCGTACTGTCGGCGTTGCAAAAGGAACAGCGCCAGTGCGATCAAGAACAGTTGTAGCGATTCGGCATAGGCCAGCTGAAAGAGGGGGGACACCGGTGCTATCGAGAACAGCACCACTGCAAAGAGAGTCTGTTGTGCAGGAACGTGTTTGGTGAGAACTGCGAAAAAGAGCAGAGTTGCGCCATAGGCGGCAAGCACCGAGACAAGCACACCGGAAATACTCCACGGCAATCCCGTGACGAGCATCACACCTTTGACTATCGCAGGGTATACCGGCAAGAAGGCCCAGGCGTTCTCGCCGACGTGACCGGTATCGGTGAGAGGAAGGTCTTGCGGATAACCCGCCTCAGCAATGATGTTGTACCAACGCCCGTCCCACATCGTGGAGAAGTCCCAGAGGGAAGGCTGTGCCGCGGTCCACGCATTTTCTGGCTGTTGGCTCGCCAGAATAAGCAACATGACGGTCGTGACCGCACGGCCCAGCAGGAATACCAGAGTGACCTGGATCCACCACGCTCCACGCGTCTTCGCCATCCCCCGCGCGCCTTATCTAGTTGTGGCTGAGCCAGGTACGCAGTGCGTTCTCGCACTCCGCAATCTGACTGGTGAGCACACGTTCGTCATCGGTGTGGGCCAATGACGGATCACCGGGGCCAAAGTTCACAGCGGGGATACCTAACGCAGAAAAGCGTGAGACATCAGTCCAGCCATATTTCGGGGTGGGTTCGTGCCCCACAGCAGCCACAAAGTCTGTGGCAATGGCCGAGGTGAGCCCCGGACGTGCACCTTCGGCACTGTCGGTCACGACAACCTCGAAACCGGTAAAGACGTCCTGGACATGAGCCAGAGCCTGTTCCACGGACTTATCTGGTGCAAAACGGTAATTCACGGTCAATGCTGCAGCATCGGGGATGACGTTGCCGGCTACTCCCCCCGTAAGCCCGACGGCGCTGAGGCCTTCTCTGTAGTCAAGACCATCCACGGTGACCGTGGCGGGTTGGTAGGCGGCAAGCGCAGCCAGGGCTGGCGCTAGTTTGTGAATCGCATTCTCACCCATCCAGGCGCGTGCCGAGTGTGCCCGCACACCGTGCGTGCGCACTTCCACGCGCAGGGTGCCGTTGCAGCCCCCTTCGACGGTGGAGTTGCTGGGCTCACCCAAGATGGCGAAATCGGCGGTCAACAGTTCGGGGTATTTCACAGCTACACGGCCCAGACCGTTCTTGGCTGATTCAACTTCTTCGTGGTCGTACCAGATCCACGTCACGTCATAGGCAGGAGCATTAAGTTCTGCCGCCAGCTTGAGGGCGACGGCAACACCGGCCTTCATATCGACGGTGCCGCGGCCATACAGCCATTGGGCACCTTCGTCCTCGCGGTAGCTGACGGGAAGATTGTTGTTGACCGGCACGGTATCGATGTGTCCAGCAATAATGACCCGCTGTGCACGGCCTAAGTTGGTCTTC
>JBEGKV010000078.1:0-4326 GCA_041183925.1 Actinomycetota bacterium | reverse complement strand
TGGTGCGCCCGGAGGGATTCGAACCCCCAACCTTCTGATCCGTAGTCAGATGCTCTATCCGTTGAGCTACGGGCGCAGTGTTGAAAACAACTTTGAAAGCATAGCAGGGCAGAACTGTCTCGAAAAATCGAGCAAGCTATATCCTGCTAGGTGGCGAGGTTGATCAAGTCGTGGTGGTTGTCATCCTGGAAATCATCGGCCTGTGCTGCAACCGTGAGCGAACCAAAGTTCACTTGACCACCCATCACCGTCAACCAGGCAGTGTCTGCGGCATCTCGCCCTGTTGCGATGCGCATCAAGCTCTGGCGGGGTGCGCGGCCTGTGGAATCAAAAACATGCCAGGAGCCATCAATGAAGGCTTCCGTGACCGCGTGGAAATCCATGGGAGTAACCCCGGGGGCATAGGTGGAGACAAGTCGTGCGGGAACATCCAGCGCGCGCAGCAGCGCAATGTTCAAATGTGCAAAGTCGCGGCACACTCCGTGCCGTGCGACGAGGGTGTGCAGTGCACCGTCTGACGAACGACTCGTGCCGGGAACATAACTGAGCTGGTTGAATACCCAGTCCCGCACACCATTGACCAGTTCAACACCGCTCGCGCCGCCGAACTCTGCACGTGCCACATTGCCCAGCTGATCTGATTCGCAATACCGGCTCTGTCGAAGGTAATGAATCAGTTCGGATTCCTCAACCGTTGGAGGTGGGGTTTGTCCAGTAATGACGGCGTCATAGCCGACCGTGATGCGACCAGGCTCCACATCTGCGATGTGGAGGCGAGCACCATGCTGATCCAGGATCTCCCGAACCGGAATATCCACCTCGTCTTGGCGTACAACAAAGCTTTCTTCAGCATTGGCTTTATCTGCAACGGCAATAGACATGATCAGGCGCGCAGAAGCCTTGGCGTGGAGCACAACGTGTGCTGAAGCAGTTCTGCGCATGATGACAGTCTCCGTCTCAAGTGGGGCAAATACAAGTGCAGGCCCCCACCGGCAGAATAGAAAATTCCATGGAATTCTCCCTCTGGCACCAGTCTAAAGGTCCTGCGGAGGGCCCAGATTCACTGCCGAGTGGGGTTAGCCCTCAATCCCTTGAGCAGGCTCAATTCCCTCCTATAGAGTGCGAACGCCTGAGGTTATTTTCCCAGGTACTTTCCACGATTTATTTCCGTGCACAACGAAAGGCACCGACATCATGGCGCAGACGACTTCCACCCTGACTGTTGC
The DNA here is from genome assembly GCA_041183925.1 of Actinomycetota bacterium. Lineage (GTDB taxonomy): Bacteria > Actinomycetota > Actinomycetes > Actinomycetales > Microbacteriaceae > Aurantimicrobium. Next base: position 3,100 of record JBEGKV010000078.1, on the reverse strand, counting down.
AGAATATGTGTTGACTCGGCTCTCTCAACTCGGACTGGACAAGCTGTTCGGTGTTCCCGGAGATTATGCCTTTGCTATTGATGACGCAGCTGAGAAGGTTGAGGGTCTGGAATGGGTTCTCTCTGCAAATGAGCTCAACGCTGCCTACGCCGCTGACGGGTATGCCCGCATTCGAGGTGCAGCAATCCTGACCACTACTTATGGCGTGGGCGAGCTCTCCGCGATTAACGGAGTGATGGGAAGCAAGGCTCACCGCCTGCCCGTGTTCCACTTGGTTGGTAAGCCCAGTGAGCGCATACAAAAACAGGGCCTGATCACCCACCACAATCTGGGTGACACGGACTACGCACGCTTCGAGCCGCTCTCTGCTGCTGCGGCTGGGGTGTGGGCAGAACTCACTCCCACTAACTGCATCGATGAACTCGAGCGTGTTATCCGCGAGGCGCTTCGCCTGAGTCTCCCCGCCTACATTGTTATTTCAGAACTCTCCGGCTACACCCCCATCGTGGGGACTCCCGTCGTGGGACAAACTCTGGCAGAAATCAAACGTCAAGTCAGTGTGCCTGCTGAATTGGATGCTGCGGTGGAGTGCATTGTGAACTCGCTGAATGCGGCTCAGAATCCTGTTGCGATCGTGACCGCCTTGACGGCACGCTATGGCATCAAGGACAAGGCTCAGCAGCTCGTGCAGAAACTCAATATCCCTGTTGCTATCGCACCGAATGAGAAGGGCGTAATTGACGAGTCGATTTCGCAGTTCATCGGTCTGTATAACGGCATGATGAGCGTTCCCCCCACTGTGAAAACCTCCGTTGAATCAGCAGACCTCGTTCTCGATATTGGCGGCCTGATCTTGGAAGAGCTCAACACCGGCTTCTTCACCAGCAACCTTGATCCTGCCCGTCGCGTCGCTATTCACGACAACTATGTACAAATCGGAACCAAGGTATTCATGAACACTGCGATCGACGATGTCGTCGATCGTCTCTTGGCGCAGGTCACTGCGCGCCAAGCTGCTCTGAGCAACAACTTGCCTCAACTCCCTCTCGCAGGAAGCGGTGAGGATGCACTCGGTTCTGACAGCTTCTATCCACGTCTGCAACGCCGTCTCACTCCTGGAGACACTCTGGTCATTGAAACCGGGAGTTGTACTCCTCACCTCAACGGCATGCTGCTGCCATCAGGCGTCAGTGCCGAAGAGCAAGGCCTCTGGGGTTCTATCGGTTGGGCCACTCCCGCCACCCTCGGCATTTCTCTCGCAAAAACCTCAGGTCGCACCGTCCTCGTCACCGGTGATGGAGCACACCAGCTCACCATCAACGAGATTGGTGTGATGGGGCGCTATGGCATCAAGCCCATCATCTTCGTCCTCCACAACAACCTCTACGGGGTGGAAGATGTGCTCAGCCAGCGCGGTCACGTCTATGACGATGTGGCAGACCTGCACTATCACCTCATTCCTGCAGCCTTTGGTTGCACGGGTTGGCTTTCCGAGAAGGTTTCCACCGTCGCAGAACTCGAAGCCGTCTTGGACAAGATTGAGAAGCACGATGGAGCTGCGTACATCGAAGTCATGATTCCCGAGCAGGAGAGCCAGCCGTTGCCTTCAGCAATAACGGATTTGGACTACAAGCTGGCTATCCCCCCGGTCAACTAGACCTCACACACAAGGCGGCAGGCTTCGTGCCTGCCGTCAGTGCGTTAAAGACACAGCCCGCGCACATCGTGAAGAGAGAATCCGGACTACAAGCCAGAAGGATTATGGCGGAGACGGCGGGATTTGAACCCGCGGTCCCCTTACGAGGACTCCACCTTAGCAGGGTGGTGCACTAGGCCGAACTATGCGACGTCTCCATGGGCTCATGCGTAAACATAAGCACCTGTGCAATCATACCGGCACTATTTACCCGGTAATAATCGAGGGTTATTGCTGGTCGAGCGTGCGACCAGCAGAGCAGGTGTAGTCGCTTGCTGTCTGCCCATTGACGGTGTCCGGAAGGACAGCGACCGTTGGTGCGGGAGTGCCTGTTGCGGCTGGCTGTGGGGCAGCACTGGCAGAAGATCCCGATGTGCTGGGCGTTGGTGATGCCTTAGCTGCCTTGGCAGCGGCCTTGGCGTCTGCTTCCGCAGCGGCAGCTGCTTTAGCTGCAGCCTCGGGATCTTCAACCGATCCAATTCCAGTCTTACCGCTGAGGCCCACGGGTTGGTCGGCAAGAATCGCAGCAAAGATGGCATCTGCAGCAGCCTGGTCAGGCTGCACCTTGCCGGAGTAGACACCCTCCCCACCGGTGGTGCCGGGGTATTGGATGAAGACCACATTTTCCAGAGGAATGTCCTTGAGTGCCATCGCAATGGAGACCATGGTGTCCATGCTGTTGAGCGAGTTGGACAGGGTCATGTTGGAGATGGCTGCCTTGGCTAGGCCAAAGAGGGCCACAGGGTTGGTCAATGTCTGTGCGCTCTTGAGCTTGCGCACGAGAGAGGAGAGGAAAACTTGCTGGTTGCTAATACGGCCGAGGTCACTGCCGTCTCCCACACCATGGCGTGTGCGGAGGAACTGGAGGGCTTCAAGGCCTGAGAGCGTGTGCATTCCTGCATCGAGGAATGTCTGGGTGTATTCGTCCTCGATGGGTTCAGCCACACAGACTTCCACACCACCAACAGCGTTAGCCATCTCGATCACACCGTTGAACTGAATCATGGCGGCGAAAGGAATGCTCAGTCCCGTGAGTTCCTCAACCGTCAGCACAACACAGGGGAGGCCACCCTCATTGAGAGAGGCGTTAATGGGGCCTGTCCAGCCACCGCCACCGTAGCCATCGCCGTCCACGTCGGGGCACTCGGGGTAGTGAACTACAAGGTCGCGTGGAATAGAGATGATGGTTGCGTTGGTGTGGTCCGCAGAGATATGCAGAACGATGTTGACATCGTTGAGCGTGCTCCCTGGGTCCGCGTCAAAGACGCCGGGGTCGGTGCCTTCACGCGAGTCCGAACCAACCAGTAAGAAGTTCACACCACCTTCGATGGCACCAATGTCAGGAATCTTCTGATCATTTGCCAGCGCAATACCAGCGTTTGCGCTGCGGGCAATATCCCAGAA
>JBEGKV010000077.1:0-4369 GCA_041183925.1 Actinomycetota bacterium | reverse complement strand
TCTGGGATTCTGATCAGCGGGGATTCCACGACAAGATTGCTGGAACTCTGCTTTTGAAGTCGTCCTGACGCAACAAAGAATCCCCACTCAGACAGTGGGGATTCTTTGTAAAAGTTGAGATTTAGCGTGCTCGAGTGGGGCGAACCTTGTAGGGGTCAATGCCCTTCGGGATAGGCACGTTTGTTCCTAGTGAGCTGAGGCGGCTGGAAACAACACGAACCTCCGACTTGGTCAAGGCGTGCTTGATTTTGGTCAACTGCCAGCCCAAGCGATGCAACTTGATTGACTGTTCATCTGGCCCGACCGTAATGACGGTGATGGGAACGTTAGGAAGAATCTTTGCAGTCTTGCGGCGCTCGTCATCAATGAGTCGCTGGGTGCGGGACAGAGGTCCCTCAGCGATCAGAACTACACCACCGCGACCGACGCATCGGTAGATGGCGTCTTTGGTCTTGGGGTTGATGGCTACTGGCATTTCATCGCCAATCCAGCTGCGCTTGAGAGCTGACTTCAGGACTGCACCAACAGCTCCCGGTTGACCCTCAATCTGCGAGTAGGCGGCACGTTCAGCACGGCGCCCCAAAACAACCAGGCCAATCAGGACACCGGCGAGAACTCCGATGAGGATCCAAATGACCATCGAGAACACGTTGCCGTTGCCAACCCAGATGCCGAGAGCAACACCAGCTGCGGAGGGCAACAGAAGCGACAGTAGGAGGAGGGCAACGATGGACTTGTCGTAACGACGAGTCATCTGGAAGACCTGCCACATCTGCGCGAGACGTGAAGAACCCTTGGGCTTTTTAGTACGTGCCATGATGAAAAGAATACCTATCGTAATGGTGTTGGGATGACCGCCACGAGGCGAAGCATCAGTTGAAAGTTATACAGCTTGCGAAAAGCCGAGCTCTGCGTCAGCTAAGTGACTAAGGCTTTCGGGGATTTCGCGGCCCTTAGCGCGCATGGACTGTGCATAGAGGCGACCTGCGCGGTAGGAAGAGCGAACGAGGGGTCCGGAAAGCACGCCGAGATAGCCAATGCCTTCAGCCTCTTCCTTGAGTTCAACAAACTCTTCAGGGTGAACCCATCGGTCGACCGGCATGTGGCGGGCACTGGGGCGCAGATATTGGGTGATGGTAATGATGTCAGTACCCGCGTCGAAGAGGTCGTGGAGTGCCTGACTCACTTCTTCGCGGGTCTCACCCATTCCGAGAATGAGGTTGGACTTGGTAATCATTCCTGCGTTACGTCCTTGAGTGAGGACATCCAAAGAACGTTCGTAGGTAAAAGCGGGGCGAACACGCTTGAAGATGCGAGGCACGGTTTCAACATTGTGCGCGAATACCTCTGGTGCGGCGTCAAATACCTGGGCGAGATGTTCGGGATTTCCGGAAAAATCCGGAACCAGAATTTCAACACCAGTGTTGGCGTTCTGTTGGTGAATCTGACGGATCGTCTCCGCATAGAGCCAAGCTCCCTCGTCTGCGAGGTCATCTCGGGCAACGCCCGTGACGGTGGCATAACGCAGGTTCATCTGAGCAACAGATTCGCCCACGCGACGGGGTTCGTCACGGTCAAAGTCAGCGGGTTTTCCTGTGTCAATCTGGCAGAAATCGCAGCGACGAGTGCACTGTGATCCGCCGATTAGGAAGGTGGCCTCCCGGTCTTCCCAGCACTCGTAAATATTGGGGCAGCCAGCTTCCTGGCAGACGGTATGAAGATCTTCGCTCTTGACTAACTTTTGAAGGTGCTGATACTCAGGCCCCATCTTGGCCTTAGTGCGAATCCATTCGGGCTTCTTCTCGATGGGAGTTTCGCTATTGCGAACCTCCAAGCGAAGAAGCTTACGTCCGTCAGCTGACATGTGCGTCCTCAAAATAGTGAGTGAAAAGTCGAGTCACAGTGGGGACAACGTCCTCAGGTGTGATGTTTCTTCCCGCAACCTGCGAAAGGGTTGTCGCACCGGCATCGCGGATGCCGCAGGCGACGATGTTTTCATAAGCCTGTAGGGAATTATTGCAGTTCAGTGCAAAGCCGTGCATAGAGACGCCTTCGCTAATGCGAATGCCAATGGCTGCAACTTTGTCGGAGGACAAACCGCGGTTGACCCACACGCCAGAGCGCCCCTCGACGCGTTCCCCGGTCACGCCACATTCCCCAGCCACGTCAATGAGTAAGCCTTCAATCGTGCGCACATACGCCACAACATCCATCGGTTCCTGCAAGCGCGTGATGGGGTAACCCACGAGCTGTCCCGGACCGTGCCACGTAATTTTGCCACCACGATCGACGTCAATAACTTCTGTGCCATCTACGGGGCGCTCAGAATCTTCTGTTCGCTTACCCGCGGTGTATACCGATTGGTGTTCGAGGAGGAGAAGGGTGTTGGGGCGATCGCCGCTCACAACTTGGCGGTGAATGTCACTCTGGGTTTCCCACGCATCACGGTAGGCAACAGCGTCATCTCCGAGACCGAGAATGACCACATCCAACATGGTTCCAGTCTAACGGTGTGCTCTAGGTGCTCTTCCACAATCTCAACGCTGAGAGTTACTCCACATCACAGCAGTTGTGGCCTATTCCGGCAACGAAACTGCGGAACACTTCAGTCATGAATCCGGCATTTAACTCCCGCAATCTTCTGGGATATCACGTCACTCATTTTTCGCCACATGCGGATATTTTGCATGGTGAAGCAGAGATGGGTGGGGAACATGTCACGCATCTATTGTCACGGGGTATTCGTCGGGAGGATGCCTGTGATGTGGGAAGGGATGACAACAATGAACTGATCTGGATCCATCAGGAGGGAGGTGAAGAAGTTCAAACCATGCCTCCTGTCATGCCAGCTCGTGCATACACGCCACCCACTCTTTTTGAGCAGCCACAGGAACATAATTCTTCGAGAGAGTCTTTAGCGGACCTTTCCCCGTCAGTAAATGCCATAAAGTTCAGCGCCCGGGAGGTGCTTGGCCGAATACCTCGAAAGGTCTATTTCGCTACTGGGGTTGCCATTGTGGCCACATGTGTGGGGCTGAACTTGATGGGAGCGTCAGGTACTGATCAGAAAGTGGTTGCTCTCGCAACTGACGCACACAGCGAAAAACCACTTGTGGCGGCCAGCGAACCGGAGCAAGCGGCGATTGACTTTGTCCTTATGGGCCAAGTCGAAGGTGTCGTGATTGATGCGGATGTTTCGAAAGACACGATCACGGCGCATGTAGTGAGTCGAAGCGGTGAAATTGTGCTGGTTGAAGTGCAAGAGGAAAACGAAGGGAACTTAACGACATTCGCCACGCTTCTCCTTCAAAAATCTGGAGCTACGTGGCGAATACGTCAGGTCTTTGACCCGAGATAACTAGATGCCGAGATCGGCTTCGAATGCACCCTCTTCGAGGCGTTCCTTGACTGCGCCGAGGAAGCGAGCAGCATCGGCGCCATCAATGATGCGGTGGTCGTAGGACAGTGCCAGGTAGACCATTGAGCGGACCGCAATAACGTCCTGACCATCCACGTTGAGGACCACGGGTCGCTTGGTGACGATACCGGTTCCCAGGATGGCCAGCTGAGGCAAGAAGACGACAGGTGTGTCGAAGAGGGCACCACGTGAACCAGTGTTGGTCAGCGTGAAGGTTCCACCTGCGAGCTCATCAGGCTGAAGCTTGTTTTCGCGAGTGCGCTCGGCGACATCAGCAATAGCCTGCGAATACTGTGCAATGTTCAGTTCGCCAGCGTTCTTGACCACAGGGGTAAGCAGTCCACGCTCGGTGTCCACGGCAATGGAGACGTTCTCGTAACCGGGGTAAACGATGTTGTCACCATCAACGGTGGCGTTGATCACAGGGAAAGCCTGGAGAGCTTCAGTTGCAGCCAGTGCAAAGAACGGCATGAAGCTGAGCTTGCCACCCGTAGCGGCAACGAACTGGTTCTGAACACGCTTGCGAAGTTCTGCCACGCGAGTGACATCTACTTCGACAACGCTGGTCAGCTGTGCGGTGCTCTGCATGGAAATCACAGCGCGTTCTGCAACAACCTTGCGCAGTCGGGTCATAGGTACCGACGTTCCGCGCAGAGGGGAGACAGTAAGGGGTGTGCGAACGTGAGGAGATGCAGTTGCACCACCGCGTGCGGCGAGAACGTCTTCCTTGCGGATGCGTCCACCGATACCGGTTCCGACGACAGCTGAGATGTCGACGCCGTTTTCGTTAGCAAACTTGCGCACGATGGGGGTTACATAGCCAGCGCTGCTGGAGTGTGCGCCAGCAGGTGCAGCTGGTGCAGCAGCAGCCACGGGTGCTACTGCAACTGGTTGCGGAGCAACAACTGGAGGGGCAACCACGGGGGGAGCAACCACGGGAGGTGCGACCAC
>JBEGKV010000076.1:0-4385 GCA_041183925.1 Actinomycetota bacterium | reverse complement strand
GGTTTTTGGCATTTTCCCGGCTCTTTTTCAGGCAAGAGACCGATAGCCTTGAAGCACTATGGATGGTGCCCTCCCCGCGTGGTTTGAAATCACATCGCTCGTCGTTCTCACCGGAATTCTTCTGGCAGACCTGCTGATCATTTTCAAGCGGCCGCACATTCCGTCCATGAAAGAAGCCGCCCTCTGGGTGGGGTTCTATGCACTCTTAGCGGTGCTTTTTGGTCTCGCAATTCTTGCCTTGGGGGATGTTGAACATGCAGGTCAGTTCTATGCCGGCTGGCTGACCGAATACAGCCTGAGCATTGACAATCTTTTTGTCTTTGTCATCATCATGAGCCGCTTCGCCGTTCCGAGAAAGTATCAGCAAGAAGTCCTCATGGTGGGCATCATCATGGCGCTGATTTTGCGAGGAATCTTCATTGTCTTGGGCGCTGCCCTGATTGAGAACTTCTCGTGGATCTTCTATATCTTCGGCCTGTTCCTGCTGTATACCGCTTGGCACCAGGCCTTTAGGTCGCATGAGGATGAAGAAGAAACTGAAAGCAAGCTCATTCGTTTCTTGCGCAAGCGCATCAAAATGTCTCCTGAGTATGACGGTGCCAAGATTCGCACCGTGCACAACGGTCACAAAATGTTCACCCCCATGATCGTGGTGTTTATCACCATTGCAGTGACCGATGTCATCTTTGCCTTCGACTCGATCCCGGCCATCTTTGGAATTACGACAAGCCCATTCCTCGTCTTCGCAGCGAACATCTTTGCTTTGATGGGTTTGCGTCAGCTGTACTTCTTGCTCGGTGGTCTTCTCGACAAACTCGAATACCTCAAATACGGCATTGCCTTCATTTTGGGATTCATCGGGATCAAACTTGTTCTTCATGCCATGCATGAGAACGAACTTCCCTTCATCAACGGGGGAGAGCACATTGCGTGGGCTCCTGAAATCAGCACGGTTACCTCGTTGCTGGTCATTGTGGCCTCGATGGCCGTGGCGACAATTGCCAGCGTGATCAAGATGCGCCGAGACGATGCCCAAACTGACGAACCCGCTGTTGGTTCGAAGTAGAATTACAAGGTGAACAAACCAAGAACTCTTGCGGAAAAAGTATGGGACGACCACTTGGTCGTCAAAGGTGAAGACGGAACTCCCGACCTTATCTACATTGACCTGCATCTCGTTCACGAAGTAACCAGCCCTCAGGCCTTTGACGGCTTGCGTCAGGCTGGCCGACCTTTGCGTCGCCTGGACCTCACCATTGCAACCGAGGACCACAACACTCCGACTTTGGCCATTGATAAGCCCATTGCAGATGAGACCAGCCGAATCCAAATTCAGACACTGCGCAATAACGCTGAAGAGTTTGGCGTGCGCTTGCACTCTCTCGGGGACTTAGAGCAAGGCATTGTGCACGTTGTAGGACCCCAGCTCGGCTTGACTATGCCCGGTATCACGGTGGTCTGTGGCGACTCGCACACTTCTACCCACGGTGCTTTTGGGGCGATGGCCTTCGGTATTGGTACCAGCGAGGTAGAACACGTCATGGCCACCCAGACGTTGCCCCTCAAAGCTTTCAAGACCATGGCTATCAACGTCGAAGGAACACTCAAGACGGGTGTTTCTGCCAAGGACATCATTCTGGCCATCATTGCCAAAATCGGTGCCAATGGGGGTCAGGGCTATGTTCTTGAATTCCGTGGGTCAGCTATCCGTGCGCTGTCCATGGAAGGTCGCATGACGATTTGCAACATGGCCATCGAGGCGGGTGCACGTGCCGGAATGGTCGCTCCCGATCAGACTACTTTTGACTACCTCGAAGGACGTCCCCACGCTCCCCAAGGCGCTGACTGGGATGAAGCAGTGGCCTATTGGAAGACACTGCCCACCGATGAGGGTGCCGTCTTTGACGCAGAAGTTTTCCTCGATGCAGATGAACTTGAACCGTTCGTCACCTGGGGAACCAACCCCGGTCAGGGAGTTTCACTCAGCGATGTGGTTCCTTCGCCTGCAGACTTTGCCGACGCTAATGAGCGCGCTGCTGCGGAGCGTGCTCTCGAGTACATGGATCTGACTCCGGGCACCAAGCTGAAAGACATCCCTGTTGACGCGGTGTTCATGGGCTCGTGCACCAACAGCCGCATCGAAGACCTGCGTGCCTTTGCCTCGATCATTCAGGGCAAGAAGAAGGCAGAGGGCGTTCGTGTCATGGTCGTACCTGGCTCAGCACGTGTGCGCATCGAAGCTGAAGCTGAAGGTCTTGACAAAATTATTGAAGAGTTTGGTGCTGAGTGGCGCTTCGCGGGCTGCTCCATGTGTCTGGGGATGAACCCCGACCAGCTAGCGCCGGGTGAGCGCTGTGCCTCTACCTCAAACCGTAACTTTGAAGGCCGCCAGGGCAAGGGTGGGCGTACCCACCTAGTCTCGCCTCTCGTTGCTGCAGCGACCGCTATTCGCGGCACGCTGTCGAGCCCCTCTGATCTGGAAGGTTAGTCATGGAGAAATTCACTACCGTCACCGGTGTTGGTGTTCCTCTGCGTCGCAGCGGCGTTGACACCGACCAGATCATCCCTGCCGTCTATCTCAAGCGGGTTACCAAGACGGGCTTTGATGACGCCCTCTTCGCCAACTGGCGTCAAGACCCCGACTTTATTCTCAACCAGCCTGAATATCAGGGTGCTCGCGTACTGGTGGCGGGACCAGACTTTGGCACCGGTTCTTCTCGTGAGCATGCGGTGTGGGCGCTGCGCGACTATGGCTTTGATGCTGTCCTTGCCCCGAAATTCGCAGATATCTTCCGCGGAAACTCCGGTAAGCAGGGTCTGCTCACTGGCGTGATTTCAGACGCTGATTGTGAAAAGCTCTGGACGGCTTTGGAAGCACAGCCCGGTGTGGAACTCACTGTCGATCTCGTCGAGAAGAAGGCAACACTGGGCGACCTTGTTGTTCCCTTTGAGGTTGACGACTACATCCGCTGGCGTTTGCTCGAAGGTCTCGACGACATCGCGCTAACCTTGCGTAACGAACAGGCGATCACGGACTTCGAAGCGAAGCGTGCCGGCTGGCGTCCCCAGACTCTTCCTGTGAGGCATGCATGAACACCGTTGCAAACGACGCCCGCGCTGCAGGCGCACGCGTAGGCCTCTCCAGCGACACCATCACGATCAATGGTGGTCGTCCTCTCACCGGACGTATTGAAGTCAAGGGTGCAAAGAACCTCGTGACCAAGGCCATGGTTGCTGCGCTTCTGGGGGAGTCACCCAGCGAGTTACGCGATGTTCCAGATATTTCTGACGTACGTGTGGTCAAGGGACTTCTTGAAGTGCACGGCGTCAAAGTTGAACACGATGTTGCTGCCGGCACGATCAAGCTCGATCCGCAGGGTGTGGAGTCCGCCCACATGGTGGACATTGATGCCCACGCAGGGTCCAGCCGCATTCCTATTCTTTTCTGTGGCCCACTGTTGCACCGTCTCGGGGAAGCATTTATTCCTGACCTCGGTGGTTGCCGCATCGGTGATCGTCCTATTGATTACCACCTTGAAGTTCTCGGCAGCTTTGGTGCTGTCATCGAGAAGCTTCCCACTGGTATTCGCATGACCGCCCCTGAAGGTTTGGTCGGAACCAAAATTTCTCTGCCTTACCCTTCGGTGGGCGCAACAGAGCAAGTTCTTCTCACCGCGGTGCGCGCTAAGGGAAAGACTGAGCTTTCCGGTGCTGCAATTGAACCTGAGATCATGGACCTCATCAACATCCTGCAGAAGATGGGCGCGGTTATCTCTGTCGATACCGACCGTGTCATCCGAATTGAAGGCGTGGACAAGCTTGAGGGTTATTCCCACCGCGCACTTTTTGACCGTAACGAGGCGGCAAGCTGGGCCTCTGCTGCGCTAGCCACCGGCGGTGACGTCTTTGTGGGCGGTGCACAGCAGGCAGAAATGCTCACCTTCCTCAACATCTTCCGCAAAGTCGGTGGTGCGTTCGAAATTCACGAAGATGGCATCCGTTTCTACCACCCCGGTGGAGAGTTGAAGCCCGTCGTGATCGAGACTGATGTGCACCCGGGCTTCATGACCGACTGGCAGCAGCCGCTCGTCATTGCATTGACCAAGGCACAAGGTGTGTCGATTGTGCATGAGACCGTCTATGAACAGCGTTTTGGCTTTGTGGATGCGCTCATCAAAATGGGTGCAAACATTCAGCTCCACAGTGAATGCTTAGGTGGCCACCCCTGCCGTTTTGGTCAGCGTAACTTCCTGCACTCTGCTGTTATTTCTGGTCCCACCGAACTGCACGGTGCAGACATCGAGGTTCCCGACTTGCGCGGCGGATTTAGCCACCTCATTGCTGCATTGACCGCCAAGGGAACCTCTCGGGTGAGCAATGTGGGC
>JBEGKV010000075.1:0-4394 GCA_041183925.1 Actinomycetota bacterium | reverse complement strand
TCGGCCTTGCGCTTATTGCGCGTCGTCACATCTGCACGAGTCAGAATATGTAGGCGTTCGAGCAGGTCACCCGCATCTCGGGCATACCGGCGCACAGCAGAATCACTCCAGGCGGCATCGGAATATCCGAAGAAACGCAGGTGGAGTTCGATCAGGCGTGCCACGTTCTGGGTGGTTTCTTTATCGAAACGCAGTGACTTCATGCGCTTGACTGCCAGCTTGGCGCCCACCAGGTCGTGGTGGTGGAAGCTCACGGCCCCGCCAGATTCCAGATGGCGGGTGGCGGGCTTCCCAATGTCATGCATGAGGGCGGCCAAGCGCAGCGTGAGGTCTGCCGGTTCGCCAGGGTTGCGTTCTTGTTCAAGGTCGATGGCCTGTTCGAGCACGGTGAGACTGTGCTCGTAAACATCCTTATGGTGATGGTGTTCATCAACCTCGAGACGCAAGGCAGGAATTTCTGGCAGGACGAAGCCTGCGATTCCGGTGCGCACGAGCAATTCAATACCGGCACGCGGCTTGTCCGTGAGCAGCAACTTACACAGCTCTTCGTTGACCCGCTCGGCCGAGATTTTCTCGATTGCTGGGGCCAGCTCGGTCATGGCCCACTCGGTTTCTTCATCGAGATGGAAGCCGAGCTGAGACACGAAACGTGCCGCCCGCATCATGCGCAGGGGATCTTCGTTGAACGAAACTTCCGCTGAGGTGGGCGCGCGAAGCACGCCGGCCATCAGATCTTCCACCCCGCCGGAGGGGTCGACCAACACAAGTTCGGGCAGGCGAACGGCCATCGCGTTCACCCGGAAATCTCGGCGGATAAGGTCCTCGTCGAGACTCTGCCCAAAGGCAACCTCGGGTTTACGGGTTTGACCGTCGTAGTGATCTGCGCGGTAGGTCGTGATTTCGACCTTGTCTCCGGCAATTTGGGCACCAATCGTGCCAAAATCACGACCGATATCCCAGTGGGCTTCTGAGATTGGCTCCACAATCTTGATGATGTCATCGGGTACTGCGTTCGTGGTGAAGTCCAGGTCATGCACGTCATGGCCCAGGAAGGCATCGCGAACGGGGCCACCCACCAGTGCGAGCTCGTATCCAGCGTCAGCAAAGGCTTTCGCCAAGCGGGAGACGCTGGGCGAGCTACTCAAACGAGTAATTGATTCGATTGCTGAGGCGACACTGTGCATTTGCCGCCATTCTACGGGGAGCACACAGGAGTTCTCAGGTCGCGACGCCTAGAATGACAGGATGCTCTCCGCCGAAATTCGTCGCGCGCTGACTGCGCCTGTGGTGTTCCTCACCACACTGTTCGTCATCGCTGGATTTCTGAGTGTTTCTCCCCCTTCAGCTCAGGCGGCAGATGAGATTAATGTCAGCCTCACGCCCAGCACAGTTAGTGCGGGACCTGCCGATGTGCTCTCGGTCACCATTACCGTGACAAACAAGAGCCCTGAAGACATCCCTGCCGGTGAAGCAGTCGTGACTGCACCCTCCGACGTGATTGCTCAGGTCAGTGAACTCGATGCCTGGCTCGCCTCTGCTGACGGAAGCTCCACCCCCGGTCGATTTCTAAGCACGGTTGAAATTCCTGCTGTTGCAGCAGGGAAGTCTGTCTCGGTTGTTCAAGAACTTCCCCTCTCCCTGGGTCGTTTTGGCTCAGTGTGGGGTCCGCGCGGACTTGCTTTGAATTATGAAGCAGACCCCGCGAGCGCCAGCGCTCGCAGCGTCTTCGTCTGGACTCCCACCGAAGCACCAGGGAAAACCGCCTTCTCAGGTGTGATGAGCATTATTGCCGGGGCAAGCAGCTCCGGGCTCTACACCGCAGATGAGCTCGCCACCTTTACCGGTCCTGACGGAGTCCTCACTCGACAACTTGAAGTGGTCAAGGGTCACAGTGTTGCGTTAGGTGTGGATCCGCGCATTCTGGTGTCGCTGGAGACCCTCGGTGCTCAAGCTCCCGAATCGGCAAGGTTGTGGCTGGCAGAACTCGCTGCCCTCCCCCAGGAAACCTTTCTGCTGTCCTACGCAGATGCCGATATTTCGGCTCAAGCTCAGGCCGGTGCCAGCTCACTGATTTCTCCCGACAACGCAGATATCGTGCAGGCAATTGCTGAGGATCCAGCGGCAACAGCAACACCTGTTCCGTCAGAGTCTGCCCCAGCGGTGAAGGATGTGCTCCTGCGGTTTGAAGAAAAACTCAAAAACCTGGGGTGGCCAGCTGCACACAGCGTCATTGGCTCAGATCTTCCTGTGTTTGCAGCAAACGGGCTGAGCTCGCTCATCTTGTCTTCCACGAACCTGACCACCTCTGGAGGCTCCCCCAGCTCAGGCGTTCTTTCCGGTAGCACTGTTGCTGTGACGACATCTGGTCTGAGCTCAGCGCTATTCCGGGGAGATCTACCCCGCGCCGGCGCTTATGCGGCAGCCGGCTTAATCGACAGCAGCACCTCTGGCAGGATGTTTGCCGAACTGGCTCGTGACGAAACGTCTCTGACGGCATTGGGTAAACAACAACTGACGCTCTCTGCATTTTCTGCCCTTCCGTGGGTCGGTTCTGGAACCCTTTCAGGAGCTCTTTCTTCTGCCTCAACAGGGCTTTCTCTTGCTGACTCAGCTGAGTCCAGCACGCGAATCACGACTGTTCAAGGATTGCTAAGTCGGAATAATGCTGTGGCAGATTTCTCGACCATCGCAGAAAATCCCGCTCTCCTCACCAGCCCTGCTGCTCGCGATCTCGCCGCTGTGCTGTCCGTTGGTTGGATGGGGGAAAAGTCCTGGTCAGAGGCTGTTAATGAAAACCTCCGAAGCACCACTACTGTGCTTAATTCCGTTGCTGTCTCGACCAGTAGCACCGTCAACATGGTGGGCGGCCAGGCCAACATCCCCATTTCAGTGCGCAATGCCCTGACTCAGCCCGTCACCGTTGTTGTCACCGCGGATCCCAGCAATGGGCGTCTTCTGGTCGATGGTGGTGAAACCATCACCATTCAGCCAGAGTCACAAGCCAAAGCACGTATCCCGGTCAAGGCACAAGTCGGTAATGGCAGCGTCACACTGACGGTGACGCTGTCCTCCACCAGTGGCATTGTGATCGGTCAGCCCTCTGTGATTCCCATTAATGTGCGTGCTGACTGGGAAACCTGGGGCTTGGCAGCTCTCGGAGTAGCTTTTGCCGGATTGATTACCGCAGGAGTGTTGAGAACTCTGCGTCGTCGCCGGTCTGAAGCAGCCAACCCCACTCGCTAACGGTCCGTCTTTCCCTCCAGAACGGCCTGTGGAGAGCTTTTTCGGGAATAACCAGCCGGTAGACTGGGTTTACTGTTATGTCCCGTGACAAATGGGGCGTTTTCTTCTGTTTTGAGGAGCATTTCGTGCGTCAAGTCATCATCATTGGTTCAGGTCCGGCCGGGTATACCGCCGCGATCTATGCTGCGCGCGCGAACTTCAAGCCCCTCGTCATTGCCAGCTCGGTTGAGGCCGGCGGTGAGCTGATGAACACCACTGAGGTGGAGAACTTCCCCGGATTCCCCGAAGGCATCATGGGTCCCGATCTCATGATGAAAATGCAGGAACAGGCTGAAAAGTTTGGTGCAGAAGTTCTCATGGATGACGTTGTGAGCGTTGAACTCGCCGGTGATGTCAAGCGCGTGGTGACCGGTGGCGGTCAAACTTTCGAGGCACTCTCGGTGATCTTTGCCACTGGATCGGCAAACCGTAAGCTCGGCCTGGCTGACGAGGACCGCCTGTCCGGTCACGGTGTCTCCTGGTGTGCTACCTGCGACGGCTTCTTCTTCCGCCAGAAGACCGTTGCCATCGTCGGTGGTGGCGACTCCGCCATGGAAGAAGCGAACTTCCTCACCCGCTTTGCAGACAAGGTCTACGTCATTCACCGCTCAGAGACCCTTCGTGCATCGAAAATCATGCAGGACCGGGCTAAGGCAAACCCCAAGATTGAATTCCTCTGGAACTCGACCATTGAGTCCCTCCTCGGAGCTGAATCGCTCACCGGCGTGACCCTCACCAACACGGTCACCGGTGAAAAGAGCGACGTCGAACTCCAGGGACTGTTCATTGCCATTGGTAATGACCCCCGCACCCAGCTCATCCACGGTCAACTAGACCTGGCTCCTGAGGGAACCGTTGCCGTCAAGGGACGTACGTCCAAAACCAACCTGACCGGTGTCTTTGCTGCCGGTGACGTCGTGGACCCCACCTACCGTCAGGCCGTTACCGCTGCTGCCAGCGGTACAGTAGCTGCACTGGATGCAGAGCACTACCTCCAATCACTTCCTGCCGAGGTTCTCGCGCAGGCCGAAAACAACTAAGTTCCATTCGAAGGAGACATCATGTCTGCAGCACCCGCAGTAACTGACGCCAGCTTTGACGCTGACGTGCTC
>JBEGKV010000074.1:0-4400 GCA_041183925.1 Actinomycetota bacterium | reverse complement strand
CGAAACTGGGGCCGACATCCTGACACTCTCGTAGTGAGACGAAGGTAAGGATTTTCACGTGCGCGCAACAGCTGTTGGAATTGACATTGGTGGCACCGGAATTAAAGGCGGGCTGGTCGATGTTCTCTCCGGGGAACTCATCGGAGATCGGGTTCGTATTGCCACCCCTACTGGCGGCGAACCTGAAGATATCGCCCGCGTGGTCGCCGAAGTCATCGAAGAACTTCACACTCCCGCTGAGGTTCCCGTCGGCATCTGCTTCCCCAGCTCGATTCGTCATGGTGTCACGATGCTCGCGGCAAATATTTCACAACGATGGATCGGCTTTGAAGCAGAGAAGTTCTTTGAAGATCAACTGGGCCGCAACATCCACTTTGTGAACGATGCAGACGCAGCTGGCTATGCCGAAGTTGTCTATGGGGCAGCAAAAGACCAAGACGGCCTCGTCATCATGACCACGCTGGGCACCGGTATTGGCGGCGCCATGATCTATAACGGCGTGCTGATTCCCAACGCTGAACTTGGTCATCTGGAACTGGATGGCTTCGACGCAGAAAAACGGGCCTCCGGAGTTGTACGTGAACGTGAGGGCTTGAGCTATCCCGAGTGGGCTCAGCGCCTCCAGCGTTACTACAGCCACCTCGAGATGCTGTTCTCCCCCGAACTCTTCATCGTGGGCGGTGGAGTGTCCAAGAGCTATGACAAGTTCCTGCCCTTGCTGGATCTCCGCACGCCCATTGTTCCAGCGCAGCTGTTTAACAAAGCAGGCATCATGGGTGCTGCGCGTTTGGCCTTCGACCTGGCTTAGGGGAATGGGCCGGCTATTACGCCGGGTTCTGTGCGGTTTCCCGTGACGGCCATCTATCTTGGAATTACGTTGCCGCAATTCTCTAGCGGTCTACCCGAGAACTCAGCGAGTAGCTTCACCGTTCTCTGTCTGACCTTGCTCCGGGCGAGGTTTACCTAGCCAATCTGGTCGCCCAGACTGCTGGTGGTCTCTTACACCACCGTTTCATCCTTACCGCCGGCGAACCGGAGGCGGTTTACTTTCTGTTGCACTGTTCTCGCGGGTTACCCCGGGTGGGAATTACCCACCGCCCTACTCTGTGGAGCCCGGACGTTCCTCGGTGATGAAGCGAACTTCACCCACGCGACCGTCTTGCCGACCCATTCAAGATAAGTCTACGACTCGAAGGATTCCCGAATATCCATGGATTTGTTCGCCGCAGCATCAGCCAAAGCATTTTGGAGGCGCGGAACCCATTCATAGGTCACCGCACGATTACCTATAACTTCGCGTGCTTTGGCGGCGAGAACGGCCATATCAGGGTGCTTAATTTTCCACCGGCCCGACATCTGTTCAACGACGAGCTTCGAGTCCATGCGCACGTGCACCAGTGCACCGGGATCAATGTCATAGGCCTTCGTAAGCCCTGCGACGAGACCGTTGTATTCGGCCACGTTGTTGGTGGCGATGCCAACATAGACGCCCACGGAGGACAAGACCTGCTGGGTCTCACCGTCGATAACAACAGCACCACCGGCAGCAATTCCCGGGTTTCCGCGGGAGCCACCGTCGGCTTCAATGATGAGCTGACGAGGCATTACAGTCCAGATTCGCTCGTGCGCACGAGTATGCAAGAACTGTCTGGGCAAATGACAACATCATCTGGGGCGGCAGAGCGGACAGCATCAAGGTCAGTCGAGGTCAGTTCCACGCCGCTGCCGCCGGTGACCCGGCGAGTCAGCAGCGCTGCCCCGATGCCATACCGGGCACGCTGACGCTCATAGAGTTCGATCAGATCCGAAGGCAAAGACACGGCAAGTGCCGTGCGAGCGGCTTGTTCGCGAGCAAGTTCGGCATCGATTTCTCCGAGACGAGCATCTATAGCTGCAGCAAGTCCCGCGCGACGAGCTTCAATAGCGTCACGTTCAACCACGACGTCTGCAACAGCAACTTCGGCGTCTTCCACATTTTGCATCACAATGAGTTCAGCCTCTTCGAGGTTGGACTTTCGGGTGGCAAGAGAGGACAACTCGGCTTCGAGAGCTTGGAGCTCCTTGGCAGAAGCCGCACCGTTTTCGCGTTCTTTGTCTTTGGCAATGCGTTCGTCTACGACGCGCACATCATCTTCTAACCGAGCGAGCTCAATCTTGGCGTCCTCGAGCACGCCTTGAGCAGCAACAAGACTCTGGGAAAACTCTTTGAGGGTGGCAATCACCGTGTCGAGTTCAGCCTGCTCGGCAATATTTTTGCGTGAGTGATTCAACTGCGTGACGTGGTTATCGTGCTCCTGCAGAGTGAGCAGAGCAATTTGATCTTCGGGGCGTGCTTTCACGACACTTCTCTCGTTGAGTTATGGGTGGAACGGGTGAAACATGTACCTCTACTGTACGACGAGGAAGTCCCAAGGATCTGTTCGCAGGTCGCTAACTTCCACATCAATGTCGGGGAATTGTGCCTGAAGTTGCTGTGCGGCAACGTCTAACCACAACCACTCTGACGCCCAGTGCGACACATCTATGAGTGCAGGTCCTCCAGAAACTTGTGCCTGTTCTCGGGCTTCCTGCGCAGGGTGGTGACGAAGATCAGAGGTGATGTAGACGTCTGAGCCGAGGACAGCTTCGGTGGACAGGAGAGAGTCTCCTGCCCCGCCACACAAGGACACACGTTGCACGGCAGCCGTGAAGTCGCCAGCGACCTTAACCCCACCGGCAGTGTTGGGAAGAAGATCCGCCAATTGACGTGCCAATGTTCCCAACGTCACAGTTTCTGGCAACGTGCCCACACGACCAATTCCTATTCCCGGAGCATTTCCAGGAGTAATCGGTGCAGTGTTTTCTAAGCCCAACAGCCGGGCAATGACGTCTGAGACACCCTGCTCGACCACATCTGCATTGGTGTGTGCGGCAAGAAGTGCCACATTGCCTCGAATGAGTTGGCTGATGAGTTTGCCTTTGTAGCGTTCTTCCGCAACGCTCGTCACCCCACGCATGAGAAGTGGATGATGAGTCAGCAGGAGATCGGCTTTGAACTCTACGGCTTGTTCCACGGTCGAGGAAACAGCGTCGACCGCAAGAAGAATGCGATGCACGGGCTGAGTGAGATCCCCAGAAATTAGACCGGGGGCATCCCACTCTTCAGCGCCTGATAGCGGCCAGAGGGTGTGTGCAAAGTGCACGACGTCGCGAAGTGTGGTCACGTGTCGAGCCTAGTCTTCTGCACTCACTCCGAAAACGAGTTCGTCGAAGCTGGGACGTGGAGCAAAGGAACTCACGGGTGACGATGAACGAAATACCGGCGGAGTGAACTCTTCGGTCACGACCTGGGTGTATTCCTCTTCAACGACTGGAGTGTAGAACGCGGGGGCAGCAGCGTCAGAAACGGTGACGGGTTCAGCAATGAGGGGTTCGGCAAAAACTGGTTCTGAAAGAACAGCATCAGCAACAACCGCCGTGGTGACAACCTCTGCCATACCTGGAGTTGGCTCGCCCAGCGCAGGTTCTGCCACAACTTCCGAAACCTCGCCGAACATGAGGGGAATGGGTTCTGACCCGGCAGATGCAGCAACTGTTGTTGCTACTACTTCCCCATCGATGCTGATTTCAGAAATAACCCGGGCAGCAATGAGGTGAGCATCCTCCACCACGACATCATCAAAAATGACGGGTTCAGAGAAAACCTCTTCGACACGTGTGTCCTCAACGACGATGCGGTCGTCTACGACAGCTGCAGTGACAACCTCTTCTGAAAGATATGTAATCGGTTGGGTGTGACCCAATGAATCGAAATCGATGGCCTCGGCAACAACTGTTTCCGCGACCACAACTTCAGTCACCAGCTCTACCTCAGAAGTGTCCTCAAGCAGCGCGCCAAAAAGTGCAGCAATGCCTTCGTCTTCCTCTTCCTCTTCCTCGACTGAGGGGAAAGCTTCTTCGACAGCGGGTTCGAAAATAGGATCAGGCTCTGCGATGTAGACAGGTGCTGAGATTTCAGCTTCGGGGCGTGCTGGCGTGGGTTCGCCGCGCAATGCACGCATCTGCTCTTCCAGCAATCGTGCGAGTTGTTCATCAGACAGGGGCTCAAAAGATGAACCGGAGTTTTCGGTCATGCTCTGCCTCCTTGCGTCTGCCGAGGGGAAATCCCCTCAGAGCACACTACTTGACGCTGTGGGTTAACCCAAAAGTTTGATGCCGTTCAGGAATGTCTCGGGAGAAAGAGAAAGAGCGTCACGCTGATGCGTGACGCTCTTTCGCACGAGTGGGCCCTACCGGGCTCGAACCGATGACATCCACGGTGTAAACGTGGCGCTCTACCAACTGAGCTAAAGGCCCGTGCTCGAAATATATTACAGGGTTTCGAGGACTGCTTTGTACGCAGCTAGATCTCGGGGCTGTCC
>JBEGKV010000073.1:0-4704 GCA_041183925.1 Actinomycetota bacterium | reverse complement strand
AATGCTCTCGGCGGAGAAGGAACGCATCGCACGGATGGCCCTTTCCGAGGTTCCTGCTGGTGGTTCGATCATCATTGACGCGGGAACCACCACCGCTCGTCTTGCGGCACTGCTTCCTCAGGACATCGACCTCACCGTTGTCACCAACTCGATTCCCATTGCTGCTGTGCTGGCAACTCGCCCCAACATTCAGCTGCACCTCCTGGGTGGCCACGTGCGTCCGCTCACCCTGGCCATGGTGGGATCGTGGCCTGATGATGCTTTGCGCACCCTGTCCGTCGATGTGGCATTCCTGGGCATCAAAAGACGGCACTGGTCAACGCAGCACGTCGCACTGTCGTCTTGGCGGACCACACCAAATTTGGTCGCGAAGACTTTGCCCACGTTGCCC
Organism: Actinomycetota bacterium; assembly: GCA_041183925.1. Lineage (GTDB taxonomy): Bacteria > Actinomycetota > Actinomycetes > Actinomycetales > Microbacteriaceae > Aurantimicrobium. Next base: position 4,313 of record JBEGKV010000073.1, on the reverse strand, counting down.
CACTGAGCAAGATCGACACCGTCATTACGGACAGTGGCATCGACAACGAACACCTTCTCGAAATCGAGATGGCTGGCCCTGATGTGGTGGTCGCATGATCGTCACTCTGACGGCCAATCCCAGCCTCGACCTCACGTTGGAACTGGACTCGTTCGAGACCGGTGAAGTGAACCGCTCGGTAAGCAAGCACAAAGACCCTGCCGGCAAAGGCATCAATGTCTCCCGCGCCCTCCACAAAAACGGCATCGACACCGTTGCGGTATTCCCCGCTGATGCTGTCGTGGGTTCCTGGATTGAATCAGCGTTGACGGGCCTGGGCATTTCCACGGTCACGACCCGCATCGCAGAAGAAGTGCGCCAGAACATCACTCTGGTTGAAGCCAATGGCACCACCACCAAGATCAATGAAACCGGCCCTGCCCTCACTGCCGGCGAGACGTCTGCACTCTTGGCACAGATTGCCTCTGTCTTGGAATCTCAGCCTGAGTGGCTTGTCGTTGCCGGAAGCCTTCCACCCGGACTCGACGGGTCGTTCTATGTGTCCCTCGGTCAACTCGTGCATCAACACGGTGTTCGTTTTGCCGTGGACACCTCTGGTGATGCCATGAAGGCTGTTGCCCATGCGGGTGTTGCCGATCTGATGAAGCCCAACCACGAAGAGTTGGAAGAACTAGCCGGCCGCGCCCTGCCCACGGTGGGTGATGTTGTCGAGTTTGCACAGTCCATGCTCGGAAACCCCGAGGCTGCCATCGTGGTGAGCCTAGGTGAGAACGGTGCCCTGCTGGTCAACCACCGTGGAGCAATCTGGGCAGGTCATGATGATGTCACTCCCGACAGCACCGTGGGTGCTGGAGATAGCACCCTGGCTGGTTTTTTGAGCGCGGATGTCACACTTTCGCCAGAAATCTCATCCCGAGTAGAAGGCGACGTTGCTCGCATTTCGACCGCTGTCGCCTGGGGCTCGGCCGCTGTGCAATTACCGGCTACCACCGTTCCAGGACCACAAGACATTACAATTTCCGCAGTTCACACTGTTGTTCATCCCAGTCTCACCACCCCCATTAAGGAGCTCCACGTATGAGTGACGCAACACCAGCAGCACTGACTACCGAAGACATTGTCATCGTTGGTCTGGTTGCAGAAACCAAAGAAGACGCTACGCGTCAGCTTGCTGTGAAGCTCGCTAACGACGGTCGCGTCACTGACCTGGATGGATTCCTCGCTGACGTTCGCGCCCGTGAAGAGCAGATGGCAACCGGTCTTCCCGGTGGCATCGGTATCCCCCACGCACGCTCGGCACACGTCACCGTCCCCTCGGTCGCCGTGGCCACCAGCGTTGATGGTGTGAACTTCGGAGCTGCAGACGGCCCCGCACACCTCATCTTCTTGATCGCCGCACCCGATGGTGCAGACGATAAGCACCTACACATCCTCGCTGCACTTGCTCGCAAGCTCGTGCACGAAGACTTCCGCCAGTCCCTTCGCGACGCCAACTCTGGCGCCGAGATCGCAGCCATCATCACCCGAGAGGTACAGTCATGAAAATTGTCGCCGTCACATCCTGCATTACCGGTATCGCCCACACCTACATGGCAGCTGAAGCTCTCGAGCAGGCTGCTAAGAAGGCAGGATACGAAATCACCGTAGAGACTCAGGGCTCTGCCGGTTCCTCCCCCATGAAGCAGTCCACCATTGATGCAGCAGACGTTGTCATCTTTGCGACCGACCTCGAGGTCAAGGACCGTCGCCGCTTCAACGGCAAGCCTTTCTTGCAGATCGGTGTGAGCAAGGCTCTCGCTGACGCTGAGAACGTTGTTGCTCAGGCTGTTTCATCCATCGCCACCCTGCCTAAGGATGGCGCTGCTGCACCCGCAGCACCGAAAGCTGCTCCTGCAGCCGAAAAAGCACCCAAGAATGACTCCGGGGACAAGCCTGGTTTCTTCTCACGCCTTTTTGGTAGCAAGTAGTAGATTCCCCACAGAGTTCCTGGTGAGACGCCAGGATCGTTCAACACACATAATGCAATGAGGCATTGGAGGCCAACAATTGTCTAGTAACACTGGAACAGGAACCCGCATCAGACAGTATCTGATGACCGGTGTGTCCTACATGATCCCGATGGTAGCCGCAGGTGGTCTGTTTCTATCTATCGGTTTTGCACTGGGTGGCTACACCCTGGGTGACTGGGACTGGAGCTGGCAGGCATTCCTGTCTTCTCCTTGGGACCTAGGTTCACAGCTCGGATGGGCTCGTTTCTTCGCCAGCTTGGGAAAGCTTGGATTGAGCTTCGCAGTTCCCATCTTGAGCATGTTCATCGCATATGCAGTATCTGACCGTCCCGGTCTCGTTCCCGGTTTCGTGGGTGGTTTCATCGCCGCGAACAACGGTTCGGGCTTCCTTGGTGGTCTGATCGCTGGTCTGGTTTCCGGTCTGATCGTTAACCTGCTCGTCAAGATCAAGCTGCCTGCGGGTATCCGCCCCATCATGCCTGTCGTGGTTATCCCACTTCTGGCGTCCTTCGTTATCGCACTGCTCATGACCACCATCATTGGTGTTCCTGTTGCTGCTGTGATCAGCGCACTCACCGCATGGCTCACCACCCTCTCGGGTGGAAACCTCGCACTCCTGGGTATCCTTCTGGGTCTCATGATGGCATTCGACATGGGTGGTCCCATCAACAAGGTTGCGTACACCGTTGCTGTTGGTCTGTTGACCGAAGCTGCAGCTGTATCCGACCCTTCGGACCCACGTCTGGTCATCATGGCCATCGTGATGGCTGCAGGTATGACTCCTCCTCTGGGTCTCGCACTCGCGACTGTTCTCCGCAAGAGCGCATTCTCGAACTCCGAGCGTCAGGCTGGTAAGGCTGCCTGGATTCTGGGTCTGTCCTTCATCACTGAAGGTGCAATCCCCTTCGCAGCAGCTGACCCCATCCGCGTGATCCCCTCGATCATGATTGGTTCGGCAGCAACCGGTGCACTGGTTGGTCTGTTCCAGGTTGGTAGCCACGCACCTCACGGTGGTATCTGGGTTACCGCAATGGTTTCAAACCCACTGCTGTACTTAGTAGCTATCGCTATCGGTACTGTTATCACCGCCCTCCTCGTTCTTACCGCTAAGAACATCAAGCCTGGTCTTTCTGACGCAGAGCTGGAGGACGCAGTTGCCTAAAGCTCAGAGAACCGTCACTGTAGGTTCGCGCGTCGGACTGCACGCTCGCCCTGCCAGCACTTTTGTGCAGGCAGTGGCAGCCACAGGTCACGATGTCACAATCACAAAAACAAGTGGCGATAGTGCAGATGGTGCCAGCATCCTGTCGGTGCTCGCTCTCGCTGTTGGACACGGAGAAGAACTCGTGCTCGACGTCGAAGGCGACAACGCTGAGGGTGTGGCAGATGAGCTGGCTAGCTTGCTCACATCTGACCTCGATGCTGACTAACCGTTAGCAGGGCTCTTGGGCCCGTGGGTTCCGTAACGGAATCCACGGGCCTTTCCCTTTAAGCTGAGGGTATGAAGGCAGCGATGGCGTGGGCACAGAACATACGCCCCGCACTGGTCTACCGCCAGTTCACGCTAGTTGGCGGAAATCTTCTATCTGCAGGAATGTCTTTCCAAGCGCTCTTCGCGATCTTTGCCGCGGTCTGGGTGGGGTTCTCCCTGTTTGGGATCTATCTCAATGACCATCCTGATGTTCGCGATGCCGTCATCAGCTACATCAATGTGCAAATCCCTGGCTTTATCCAAACAGGTGGCCCCATCGACCCCGAGATTTTGGACCGCGCAACATCCTTGGGCTGGACCGGGGGCATAGCCATCGTGGTCGTGCTTTATACGGTGATCAACTGGTTTAACTACGCACGAACAGCAGTGCGGAGAGTCTTTGACCTTCCTCCGTCGAATCTGAACTTCATTGCCCTCAAGTTATATGACCTCCTGCTTGCGCTGGGGTATGGGGTCATCATTTTGCTCAGTGCGACAGCCTCCGTCATTGCTGCGGAGCTGCTGAAATATTTGGTGCTGGCGTGGGGATTCGAAGACGAGTCAGGTGTCATCACCGGAACTTTCCAAGTGTTCTCCATCATCCTGATTCTTGCTTTGGACACGGCGCTCCTGGCTACCTTCATTCGGATTCTGAGCGGAGTACCCATCCCCTGGCGCCACCTGTGGCGAGGATCTATCCTGGGTGGGCTCGCATTTGGTGCACTCAAACTTGCGGGCGTGTGGCTTCTCGGTCACCCTGAGCAAAACCCTCTGATCGCGAGCTTTGCTCTGTTTGTGGGTTTGCTCGTGTGGTTCAACCTGGCTTCGCGCAT
>JBEGKV010000072.1:0-4889 GCA_041183925.1 Actinomycetota bacterium | reverse complement strand
GCTGTGGCCAACGAGCACGACATCGGTGAGGTTCTCCGACTCGACGAGTGCAACAACGTCATCAATGTGGGTGTCCAGGTTGATCACCGTGGAGACAGGTTTTTCTCGGTCCATGCCCGTGAGGGTGGGTGCATAGACAGTGTGACCGAGTTCCTTGAGACCAGAGATGACCTCGTCGAAATACCAGCCACCGTGACCGCTGCCCGCGATCAGAACAATTGTTGCCATGAGTTGTCTCTTTACTCGTGATAGGTAGTGAGGTTACTTCGTCATCCAGTCCTGCATGGAATTCAACGTCTCCAGGGCACCGGGGTGTCCTGGTTCGTTGAGATAGCCGTGTGCAGTTCCTGGCTCGAAGGAAAGTGAGACGGGAACTCCCGCTGCCGTGAGTTGCTCCGCAAATGCCTCACCAGAGGCACGAAGGTCATCGGCCTCCGCGTTGATGAGAAGCACAGGAGACATCCCTTCAACCTCGCCATCACGCATGAAGCCGGGAGTAAACCGCTGGTCGGGACGCAGGGTGTCCGCAGCGGCAGCTGCTTCCGCGCTAGCTGCAGGAACAATGTCATGCATGACAGGGTAAATCGAGATCAGTGAGGTAGGGAGGGTCTTGCCCTCTGCCAGCATGCGCAGTGCAACACCTGCAGAGAGGCTTGCGCCTGCACTCGCCCCACCGAGGTGAAAAGCGCGAGGCTGAACAGCCCAGATGTTCGCATCTTCTGCGGTGGCAGCAAGCCACGCAGCAGATGCTTCATCGTTGGGCTGAGGGTGGTGCGCACCGTTCAAAGCCTTGGTGTAGTCGAGGGCAAGAACGGCAATACCGCGTGAAGCTAGCTCGAGAGCAATCCAATTGGACTCGGGCATATCCAAATCGCCAGCGATGAATGCCCCGCCATGAATCCACACCAGTGCAACACCCGAAGGGTTCTCGGGGTCATACACGCGGGCAGGAACAGCTCCATGGGCGCTCGGAATCTCGAGATCTCGAACGCCAACAGACTGGAACTGAGGGAAGCGTGCGAGCAAAGACGCATGGTCGATGTCCTCGCGTGGATCTGGCATCGAACCGCCGCCGGCCAGCATGTCAATGATGGTGCGAGCGAAATCTGCTCCAGGATCAGCAGATTCGTTGGCGGTCACTTCTTACGCCCCGCAGCGAGGATTGTTTCGGTTCCCGGATACCCTTCCAGGAATGCCTTGCGCTGTTCACGACGCTCACGCTGACGGATAGGGTCTGCCAGCGGGGAGGCCATGAGAAGCTTCTGGGTGTAAGGGTGCTGAGGGTTCGAGGTGACCTGGTCGCCATCTCCGACCTCAACAATGTTTCCGTGGAACATCACCGCAACACGGTGGCTGATGTGACGCACAACACCGAGGTCGTGGGAAACGAACAGGTAGGACACACCGGTGCGTTCTTGAATCTCAATGAACAGATCCAGCACACGCTCCTGCGTGGTCAAGTCGAGCGCACTGACGGGCTCATCACACACGATGAGCTTGGGGTCCAGCGCCAGAGCGCGTGCAATGGCAACGCGCTGTCGCTGGCCACCACTGAACTCGCGAGGCAGACGCTTCGCCGCATCCGAGGGAAGACCCACGCTGTCGAGAAGATCATTGATGCGCTTGCTGGCATCAGCCTTGCTCACACCCACGGCCGTCAATGGCTCACTGAGGATCTCGCCGATGTTCATCGACGGGTTCAGTGAGTTGTAGGGGTCCTGGAACACAACCTGAATGTCAGAGCTGAGCTCGCGACGTTCCTTACGGCTGAGGTGTGCAATATCGCGGTCACGGTAGAGAATGCTTCCACCGGTGACGGGAGCAAGACCCAGAACGGCACGACCGAGGGTGGTCTTACCAGAACCGGACTCGCCCACGAGGCCCAGGGTCTCACCTGGTTTGATGTCGAGTGATACCGAGTGCAAAGCAGTGAATGGCTTCTTACCGAAGCCCTTGGCCTTGTAAGTGACCTCAAGGTCCTTGATTTCTAGAAGGTTTTTCATCAGGCAGCCCCTCCGGTCGTCGCCAATGCCCCACGGGGAGTGCTTTCGTCCAAGATCGCGTCGAGCAGCGACTTGGTGTACGCGTTAGTGGGCTTTGTGAAGATATCTACCACGTCGCCACTTTCGACAATCTTGCCCATCTGCATGACCGATACTCGGTCACACAGGTCAGCAACGACACCGAAGTTGTGGGTCACCAGAAGAATGCTGAGCTGACGCTCCTGCTGCAGATCGCGCAGCAAGTCGAGCACTTCAGCCTGCACCGTCACGTCAAGTGCCGTGGTGGGCTCATCGGCAATGATTAGTTCTGCGTCACACGAGACAGCTCCAGCGATGAGAACACGCTGTGCCATACCACCTGAGATTTCGTGAGGGTAGGAAGCCATGGTTCGGGCAGGGTCTGGGATTCCTACTCGACTGAGCAGAGCAATCACACGCTCCTGCGCTTCTTTCTTGGAAATTCCAAGAACGTAACGCATGGGCTCGATGAGCTGACTTCCGATTGTGTAGGAAGGATCCAGGTTCGACATGGGCTCTTGAGGAATGTAGGCAATACGACGTCCACGAACCTGACGGAATACCTCTTCAGAGGCACCCACAAGCTGAGTGCCGTCAAAGAGAATCGATCCGCCGAGGACGTTGCCCCCTTCGGGAAGCAGTCCCATGACGGAGAACGCAGTCTGGGTCTTACCCGAGCCTGATTCCCCGATCAAGCCGTGAACTTCACCCTTGCGCAGGTCAAGGCTGACACCGTGGACGACTTCCTTGATGGAACCGCCATCTTGGGTGTAGCCCACACGAACGTTGCGAACAGACAGCAGAATGTCTGCTGCAGCAGCACTCTCAGCGGTCTCCACTTCGGGAACAACCTTGATCTTCTTGCGGTTGCTGGGGGTGGTGCGCTCCAGCACATCGCGGATGGAGTTTGCCAAGAGAACGAGTGCCATACAGGTGAACGCGACAGCCAGCGATGGCCAGATCACCAGCGTGGGCTGGGTGTAAATGTTGGCGAAGCCATCATTGAGCATCGAACCCCAGGTGGGAACCAGGAGGTCACCCAGACCTAAGAACTCCAGACCGGACTGAATCGCAATGGCGATACCCAGCACGATGGCCGACTGAATGATGATGGGGGCGCGCACAACCGAAAGGATGTGGCGACCAATGATGCGTCCATCGCTCAAACCCGAAACGCGAGCAGCATCAACATAGAGCTCGTGACGCACGCTGCGAACCAAGGTGTAAACCAAGCGGAAGAAGGCGGGCGACAACAGCACACCGAAGACCGCCATCGACATCCAGACCGAAGGGCCGAAGACCGCACGGGCAGCCAGCAACACGATCACCGCGGGCAGAGCCATGATGATCGAGGTTCCCCACGATGAAATGTTGTCAAAGAATCCACCGTAGTAACCGGCGATAAGGCCGCCGACTACACCGATGATGAGCGAGACAACCAGGGCAACCAGTGCCGCAGCGATACTGACCTGCGTTGCGACGAGAAGTCGTGACACCACGTCACGTCCTGCTGAGTCAGTGCCGAGGATGTGTTCTGCACTGGGGGACTTCAAAATGAGCTTCAGTGATGCCAGGTTGGGGTCATAGGGCGCAATGAAGCTTCCCACTACAGCCACCAAGGCAAGAATCAGCAGATAAACCATCGACACAACCGCGAGGGGGTTGCGCAGAAGCTTACGGAACAGGTGGTCATTCTGCGTATCAGCAGCGACCGCAAGGGTTGGGGTGAACTCCGACATTACATTCTCACCTTCGGGTTCAGGGCCGCCTGGGCTAAGTCAATCAGGAGGTTGACCAGCACAACGATGACGGCGGTGACGAGAACGAGCCCCATCACCATAGGAATGTCAGCCTTGACGGTGGAACTTACCGCAAGCTGACCGATACCGGGGATCGCGAAGACCTGCTCCACGATAACTGCACCACCGAGCAGGCCAATGAACTGCACAGCGAGGACGGATAGGGCAGGACCACCCGCGTTGCGCAGGATGTGCTTGAGAACAATCTTGTTCAGACCCAGGCCGCGGCTGCGCAAGGTGCGGACGTAGTCACGGTTGAGACCATCCATGATGGCGCCTCGAACCTGCTGAGTAACAACAGAGACGGTTCCCAATGCCAACGCAGAAATGGGAAGAATGACGGAACGGGTCCAGCCACCAAAGTCTTCAGTGATTTGGGTGTATCCCGTTGCTTTGAACCATCCGAGGTTGATGGCGAAGATCAAAACCAGGCCCAGTGCAAGAAGGAAGCCGGGAAGGGCAAATCCGAGCACGGAAATAATCTGGACGACGCGGTCAATCCAGCCACCGCGGACTGCAGCAAGAACGCTGAGCACCACGGCGATGATGGCGGCAACCAGGGTTGCGCCGATAACGAGAGAGAGGGTGACAGCCAAACGGCTGCTCACGCCGGTGGTGACAAGTTCACCAGTGAACCAGGATCGGCCGAAGTCACCCTGAAAAGCATTCGCCACCCAACCGAAATATTGTTCGTAGAGGGGACGGTTGAGGCCGAGTTCTTCTGTCTTCTGCGCAATCAGATCTGCCGTGGCCTGCTGGCCAAGGATGCGTCGCGCAATGTTTTCGCTGTTTGCATAGAGCATGGCAAAAGTCAGCGCCGAGATGACAAAGACAAGAATGAGGCCGGCTAGTAAGCGGCCCAGGATAAATCGAATCACGAGGAGGGTCCTATCACCATAGTGGGGCCAGCCTAAGCAAACTTAGGCTGACCCCACAAGGGTTAGTTATGTTACTTCTTTGGCTGAATATCGTAGAGCGATGGAACAGCGTTGGTTGGCATGATCGTGACCGAGGTGCTGGGGTCAGATGCATAGCCGTTCTGTACGCGGAAGAACGGTGCGAACCAAGC
>JBEGKV010000071.1:0-5247 GCA_041183925.1 Actinomycetota bacterium | reverse complement strand
GTGCCCTCGATCATGTCGCCGGAAACCACCGTAAAGCCAATATTGCGGGCTTCCAGCTCAGGGATCATGTCGCGAAGTGCATCTTCACCAGCGCGCTTAGACAAAGCAACCGGGAGGTATTCCTCCATGGTGGGAGTCGTGCGTATGAAGTGTGCCTGGTGGCTGGTGACGAAAACGACACGCGCACCATCGACGAGAACCTTGAGTGCCGCCTTAAGCAGATTGAGTTGAGAGTCTCGGTTTAATTTCATGGCATAGTCTTCGCCCATGCCAGATTCCATGCCGCCGGAGGCGTTCATGACCAGGATGTCTAGACCGCCGAAGGCTTTCTGGGCTTCAGCAAACATGCTTTCAACGGACACCGGATCTGTGAGGTCTGCCCCAACTGCGATTGCCTGTCCACCGTCGGCTGTGATGGCGTCGACAATTTTGAGCGCACGAGCTTCCTTATTGCGATAATTCACCACCACAGAAGCTCCCGCCTCTGCGAAGTAGTTAACTGTGTCAGCACCAATACCGCGAGATGATCCTGTAACGAGTGCGCGCTTTCCAACAAGTGATCCAGCTGCTAATGGGTTAGACACGACAGTCTCCTTCATAAAGTTTCCTCAAGCAGACTATCAAGCAGAGGGAGTGTTAGCCTCGAGCCGTGCACCCCTATTTTTCTGCTCCTACTCCTCACATCTTTGCCCACAGAGGATTAGCACTGCAGTGCCAAGAAAACACACTGGATGCTTTTGATGCAGCTTTAAGTGCTGGAGCTACCCATATTGAGACTGACGCCCATGGGACGTTGGATGGGGTCGCAATTTTGTTCCATGATGACCAGCTCAACGGCCGAAATATTTCTGACTATCTCCACACTGAGCTTCCCTCTCACATCCCAACTTTGGAATCGGCTTTGAATCAGTTTCCTGAAACGAGATTCAATATTGATATCAAAAATAAATCTGCTGTCATGGCTGTTTCTCAGGTAATAACGAAATTATCCGCCGAACGCCGAATTCTTATTTCTTCCTTCAGCAGTTCACGACGTCGCTCCGTAGTCAAAAATTGTCCCGGTGTTGCAACGTCTGCCTCTACTGCACAATTTGCTCCTGCATTTATTGCAGCTTTGCTCGGTCAGCAATGGTTAGTCAATAGAGCACTCAAACGGTGCGAGGCTGTTCAAATACCTGCGCGTGCTTTGGGCAGATCAACAGTGACTCCCTGTCTTATCCGCGCCTATCATCGTGCAGGAGTTCACGTTGACGTGTGGACGGTCAATGAAGCTGCTGAAATGCTGGCGTTGGTTGCTGCGGGAGTAGATGGAATAGTGACGGATAGAACCGATATTGCTCGCAGAACTTTGATCAACGAGTGATTACTTTTGGGAAAGTGTGATCTTTATTGCTTGGGCAAGTGCCGGACTAATTTGAGGAATTGCTGAAACTTCTTCAACAGTGGCTTTGCGAAGTTGAGCTACCGATCCAAAGTGAGCAAGTACTGCTTTGACCTTTGAAGGTCCCATTCCAGGAACTTCAGAAAGAACAGTATTTATGTCCTTCTTTCGGCTTGCCCGTTGGAAAGTAATCGCAAATCGGTGTGCTTCGTCACGCAGTTGTTGAAACAAAAAGAGTGCTTCTGAATTGCGAGGAAGAATAACTGGAAACTTCTCCCCTGGTAGCCATAGTTCTTCAAGCCTTTTTGCAAGCCCAACAACTGGAATATGAGAAAGCCCTGCCTGAGAGAGAGCGTGAGCTGCAGCATTGACCTGGGGCAATGCACCGTCCACAACGAAGAGACCGGGAGGATACGAAAAGCTAGAAGCTTTCTTTTCAGCATCTACTTCTTGTCCACTGAGGTATGCGGCCCTCCGTGCAAGAACTTGATTCATGGCATCCGTATCGTCACGGGCTGACGCAATGGTGAACTTTCTATAATCAGATTTCTTAGCTAAACCATCCTCAAACACAACCATTGAGGCCACAATTTTCGTACCACCGAGGTGTGAAACATCAAAGCATTCAATGCGCAGTGGAGATTCAGCAAGACCAAGCGCTTCCTGTATATCTCCAAGAGCTTTGGTTCGAGTGACGTAGTCTGCTCGACGCTTAGTTTTATACAACAAAAGAGCTTGTTGAGCATTGTGCGTCACCGTCGCGGAAAGAGCTGCTAAATCACCTCGGTGCGCTACTCGAAGCTTGACCGTTGCTGCACGTGCATCTTCCAGACGTTCTCGTCTGAGTTCGGTTAGCCACGTGATGAGTGCGGTGCTGTCTGCGGGTAATTCGGGAACGATTACTTCACGTGGAGGGATGTCTGAATCAACATATGCCGTGCGAAGCATATTGTCGACGAGTTCTCCCGTCGTGACATCAAGTTCGGTGTCAACATTCCAAGAATGAACGCCACGAATCCTGCCCTCACGAACCACGAACATCTGAACTGCTGCTGAGAGCTCATCTCGGGCAAGACCGAAAATATCAGTATCAATGTCATCCTCGAGGACAACAGAACTTTTTGAAGCGACAGTTTCGAGGGCATGAATATTGTCGCGATACCGAGCCGCTGTTTCGTAATCTTGAGACTCCGACGCTGCAGACATCTTTTCTTTAAGCTCACGAACGTGGCCATCGTTTTTTCCAGCCATGAAAGCAGCCAAGTCAATGGCAATGGAGCGATGTTCTTCAGGAGTGACGCGACCTGCGCACGGTGCTGCACACCGACCAATGTCTCCCAGCAAGCAGGGACGACCACTACGTTCTGCTTTTTTGTACACCCCATCTGAGCAGGTGCGGACGGGGAAAACCGGAAGGATGAGATCTAAGGTTTCACGGATAGCCCAGGTCTTCGTATATGGGCCGAAGTACCGCGCGTTATCTTGCTTCTTACTTCTAGTCACCACGACTCGAGGGATGCGCTCCCCCAGGGTAATGGCGAGATACGGATAACTTTTATCGTCTCGAAACTGAATATTGAACGGTGGGTCAAATTCCTTAATCCACGTAAATTCCAATTGGAGAGCTTCAAACTCTGACCCGACAATGGTCCATTCGACGCTCGCTGCACTCGTCACCATTCGACGTGTACGTTCGTGCAACGTGGGAAGTGGAGCAAAATAGCTCGTCAGTCGAGCCCTCAGATTTTTAGCCTTGCCCACATACAGAATGCGTCCTGTTTCGTCCCGAAAACGATAGACCCCTGGTTGCGTAGGTATGTCCCCTGTTCGAGGACGATACGGAACTGTATCTGCCATGGCTATGTAGCGATGATTTCTCTCAAGAAGGTTGCGGTATGGCTTGCTGTGCTTGTGGCTACCTGTTCAGGTGTTCCCACAGCAATAATCTCACCGCCACCTGCACCACCTTCAGGACCGAGATCAATAATCCAGTCAGCACTCTTAATGACGTCCAGGTTGTGTTCAATTACAACAACAGTATTTCCTTTCTCAACCAGCGAATTGAGAACAAGAAGTAGTTTGCGGACGTCTTCAAAGTGAAGCCCCGTTGTAGGTTCATCGAGAACATAGATGGAGCGACCATTGCTTCGTTTTTGAAGCTCTGTGGCGAGTTTCACGCGCTGTGCTTCTCCACCAGACAAAGTTGTAGCGCTTTGACCAAGTCGCACGTAGCCAAGCCCTACGTCAACGAGGGTCTGGAGAAAGCGATGAATGGAAGTAATCGGTTCAAAGAACTCAGCTGCCTCGGCGATAGGCATTTCTAAAACCTCAGAGATGTTTTTTCCTTTGTACCTAACTTGAAGGGTTTCTCGGTTGTAACGCTTACCGTGACACACCTCGCAATCCACATAAACATCTGGAAGAAAGTTCATCTCAATTTTGAGCGTGCCATCTCCTGCGCAGGCTTCACAGCGCCCACCCTTCACATTGAAACTGAAGCGTCCTTGCTGGTATCCACGCGTTTTAGATTCCGTAGTTTCAGAAAACAGAGTACGAATTTTGTCGAAAACTCCGGTGTAAGTGGCAGGGTTGGATCGCGGCGTTCGGCCAATAGGGTTCTGATCAACGTGAATGACCTTATCCAAGTGCTCGAGCCCTGTGACACGTATGTGCTTACCTGCAACCGTCCGTGCACCGTTGAGTTTATTGGCCAGAACCTTATAGAGAATGTCGTTAACCAGAGACGATTTGCCTGAGCCAGACACACCCGTAACCGCAGTGAAAGTTCCTAAGGGGAATTCAGCAGTTACCTTTTTCAAATTATTTGCTTCTGCCCCCACAACCGTGACCACACGATCTTTATCGATGGGGCGACGCTGCTGTGGAATGGCAATTACTGTGCGACCAGAAACATAGTCTGACGTTATCGACCCAGAGTGAACAACACGACCACCATTAACGCCAGCACCTGGACCGATATCTACAATCCAATCAGCAGTGTGGATGGTGTCTTCATCGTGTTCCACCACAATCAATGTATTGCCCAGGTCGCGCAGCTTTATCAGGGTGTCAATAAGACGACGATTATCACGTTGGTGCAAGCCGATAGAAGGCTCATCAAGCACATAGAGCACACCGGTGAGGCCAGAACCGATTTGGGTTGCCAAACGAATACGCTGTGCCTCTCCACCAGAGAGTGACCCAGCGGAGCGAGCAAGGTTGAGATAGGTCAGACCCACTTCAATAAGGAAATCAAGACGTGCACGGATCTCTCTCAAGACTTGAGCAGCAATCATGGCATCGCGGTCAGAGAGCGTCAACGAGTCCATGAAATCGCGGGCGGCGGACAACGGAAGTTCAGTCATGTCGGCGATAGAAAGTTGATTGATTTTGACTGCAAGAACTTCAGGTTTGAGACGTTGTCCGTGACATTCTGCGCACGGAACCTCGCGTAGATACTCAGCCCACCGTGCCCGCTGAACGTCAGTATCAGCCTGCATATACTGACGTTCGATGTACGGCACGACGCCTTCAAAACCGGAACTGTATTGCACTTCACGGCCGTAGCGGTTTTTCCATTTCACGCGAACGTTGAAATTGTTTCCGGTCATCACTGCTTCGCGAATTTCTTCATCTAGAGATTCCCACGGAGTATCGAGTGAGAAATCAAGATCTGAAGCCAGACCGAGTAAGAGCTTTTCGTAGTACTGAAACAGTCCCTTTCCTTGGGTGGCCCAGGGAATAATCACACCGTCATTGATACTGAGTGAAGGATCCCCCAGCAGCAAATCTTCATCCACGGACATTTTTGTACCCAGACCAGTGCATACCGGGCATGCGCCAAAAGGTGAGTTGAAAGAAAAAGT
>JBEGKV010000070.1:0-6829 GCA_041183925.1 Actinomycetota bacterium | reverse complement strand
GAACCTGGCCTCTATTTCCAACCTGACGACCTCACGGTGCCGGTGGAATATCGCGGTATTGGGGTGCGCATCGAAGACGACATTCTCGTGACCGCAACCGGAGCAGAAAACCTCACCCTCGCACTTCCTCGCACCGCGGATGACGTGGAAGCATGGCTTGCCCCGCACGCTGCTGCCGCACAAGCCCAGAAGGCGGCTCAACTCAAGGCTGACTCACTGGCCAAAAAGAAGCGTACGTAGTCATGACCAAGCGCGGTATCGGCAGTTGGCTCGTGATCGCGCTGTTCACGGTGAGCGGCGTACTGCACCTGGTGTCGCCCAGTGGTTTTCTCTGGTTGATGCCACCTGAATTAGGTGCGGGAGTGAACCTGACACTGGTCTATCTCAGCGGAGTAGTCGAACTGGCCTGTGCACTGGGATTGTTCATGAGATGGCGCTGGGCGCCAGCACTAACGTTCATCACCCTGCTCGCCGTGTGGCCAGCCAACATCTGGTTTGCATTCGATCAGCTCGGTAAAGAGAACACAATATTGGCTGTTTTCGCCTGGATTCGTATTCCCCTCCAGCTTCCACTGCTGTCGTGGGCTTGGTCCTCTCCTCGGCGTCCACGACGTGATACCGTGACCGAATAATCATTCTTTGCCAACCGTGACTTTCCCCGCCAAACTGGGTGCATGACTGCTGATCCGCACGCGCCCGAATTAGCCAGCGAAACCATCGCCCTGGTGCGGAAATGGTTAATCGAAGCTCAAAGTTTTCCTGTTGATTCCAGCGCCAAGCAGTTAGCCGGTGTTCTCAAAGACCCCAACGGCCTTGCCTTCACTGTCGGATTCGTTGACGGGGTGGTACGACCAGAAGATCTCCATGTCGCAGCTCGCAATCTCCGCGAGCTTGCACCTCAAGTTCCCTCATTCTTGCCCTGGTATATGCGTGCTGCGGTGCGACTGGGTGGAGTATTCGCTCCCGTGCTCCCCGGAATTATCGTTCCTGCCGCCAGGTCCGTGTTGCGCAGCATGGTTGGCCACCTCATCGTGGACGCAACCGATGCCAAACTTGGGGCTGCGATCAGCACCCTCAAAAAACCTGGCATTCGTCTCAACGTGAACCTGCTGGGAGAGGCAGTCCTCGGCGAGCGCGAAGCTGCCCGCAGACTCGAGGGAACACGAGCATTGCTCGCCCGCGATGATGTCGACTACGTCTCAATCAAGGTCTCCTCCACTGTGGCACCACACTCGGCGTGGGCATTTGAACAGGACGTGGAGCATGTCGTGGAACGACTGCTCCCCCTGTTCCATCTGGCTGCGGCGAGTCCCTCCCCCAAGTTCATCAATCTGGACATGGAGGAATTCAAGGACCTCGACATCACCATTGCGGTCTTTACCCGCATTCTGGACCGTCCCGAACTTCTGAACCTGGAAGCCGGCATTGTTCTCCAGGCTTACCTGCCAGATGCACTCTCCGCGATGATGCAGCTGCAATCGTGGTCTGCTGCACGCCGCGCGCGCGGGGGTGCCGGCATCAAGGTGCGCGTGGTCAAGGGAGCCAACCTCCCCATGGAGCGTGTCGAAGCTGCCCTGCACGACTGGCCCCTGGCCACCTGGCACACCAAGCAAGACAGTGACACGAACTACAAGCGCGTCATCAACTACGCCCTGCATCCTGACCGGATAGGGAATGTGCGCATCGGCGTGGCAGGTCACAACCTGTTTGATGTGGCATTCGCCTGGCTGCTCGCAGGAAAGCGCGGGGTGCAATCGGGTGTTGAATTTGAAATGCTTCTGGGTATGGCGCAAGGCCAAGCCGAGGCCGTCAAAAAGGACGTCGGCAGTCTCCTGCTGTACACCCCCGTCGTTCACCCGGCAGAGTTTGATGTGGCCATTGCCTATTTGATTCGTCGCCTCGAAGAGGGCGCCTCTCAAGACAACTTCATGTCCGCCGTGTTTGAACTCGCGAGCAATGAAGGCCTCTTCGACCGTGAAGAAGCTCGCTTCCTCAACTCCCTGCACGCACTGGATGACAGCGTTCCCCCCTCTCATCGCGTGCAGAACAGAAACAAGCCTGCCGACGCGATGCCCACGAATTCTTTCCGCAATACGGCGGATACTGATCCTTCCATCGCGGCTAACCGCGCGTGGGGAGACGAGATTCTCTCTCGCATTCCCGACTCGCAACTCGGCAACGACACCGTTGCCGACCACACCATCAGGACTGCAGCAGAACTTGAGCAGAGATCCTCGAGGCTCGACGTGCTGACCTCATGGAAGTCATGGCCAGTGAAACGGGCAAGACGCTCGATCAATCAGACCCTGAGGTTTCTGAGGCCATCGACTTTGCTCACTACTACGCCGAGCAGGCCAAGAAGCTTGAGCGCATCTCTGGTGCCGAGTTTGTTCCAGCCGGGGTGACCGTGGTCACTCCACCGTGGAACTTCCCGGTCGCCATTCCCGCCGGTTCTACCCTGGCCGCCTTGGCTGCCGGGTCCCCCGTGATTATCAAGCCGGCAGCACAAGCCCGCCGCTGCGGCGCTGTGATGGTCGAGGCATTGTGGGAAGCAGGAGTTCCCCGGGATGTTCTCCAGCTGGTCAACATGGGCGACCGCACTCTCGGAAGCAAACTTGTCTCCGACCCCCGCGTTGATCGTGTGATTCTCACTGGTGGCTACGAAACGGCTGAACTGTTCCGTTCCTTGCGTCACGACCTCCCGCTGCTGGCAGAAACCAGTGGCAAAAACGCCATCATTGTCACCCCGAGTGCCGATCTGGACCTTGCAGCCAAAGATGTCATTTACTCCGCTTTTGGTCACGCGGGCCAGAAATGCTCGGCTGCATCTCTGGTTGTTCTGGTGGGATCTGTTGCTACTTCTCAGCGTTTCCGTAACCAGCTCATCGACGGCGTCAGCAGCCTCACGGTGGGCTACCCCGCCGATGCCACCACCCAGATGGGCCCAATCATTGAACCCGCTCAGGGCAAACTTCTCTCGGCACTCACCACGGTGGGTGCGGGTGAATCGTGGCTGGTCGAACCACAACAACTCGATGCCAGTGGCATGTTGTGGTCTCCCGGAGTTCGAGAGGGAGTGAAGCCTGGGAGTGAGTTCCATCTCACCGAATACTTCGGACCCGTGCTGGGCATCATGACGGCACGAACCCTCGAAGATGCCATCAAGATGGTCAATGCCATTGACTACGGCCTCACCTCGGGCATCCATTCCTTGGATGCAGACGAGGTGAGCCTCTGGCTCACTCGGATTGAGGCAGGAAACCTCTATGTGAACCGTGGCACCACGGGAGCAATCGTGCAGCGCCAGCCGTTTGGCGGCTGGAAGAAGTCCGCCGTCGGCGCTGGCACCAAAGCGGGCGGCCCCAACTATCTTTTCGGCTTGGGCTCGTGGAACATTGCCCCCACCGTCGATATTGGAATGGCTCCGCTGTCTCCCCACGTTCTGACACTGTTAGATGCAGTCGAGCGCTCAGAGATGTTCGACGGAGCAGCACTCGCCTGGATTCGCCAAGCTGCGAGCCTGGATCAATTCGCCTGGGCCACCGAGTTTGGACAGGCCATCGACGTGTCTCAGCTCGGCGTGGAACGAAACATCTTCCGCTATCGCTCCGTTCCCACACGCATTCGGTTGACCGAGGATGGCAATCCCATCGAACTCATGCGAGTGGTGATTGCAGCCATGCGCGCCGAATCCAACTTCACCATCTCCGTTCCCTCCACGATGGGTGAGCGCTATCTCTGGGCACTCCAAGCCACCGGTATTCGGGTAGATCAACGCTCTGATGCGTCCTGGCTTGCCACGCTCGAAGAAGACCGAGAAGAACTCACTAACGGTCGCATTCGACTCTTAGGTGCGTCGGCATCTCTCGTGACCGCCGCAACCCAGGGTCGACCTGACCTGGCCGTCTATGCCGGGCCTGTTTTACTGGCCGGCCGAATCGAAATGTTGCCGTTCCTGCGCGAACAAGCCGTCAGTATCACCGCGCACCGCTTTGGCACCCCCAATCACCTCACTGACGCCCTGATTTAGCCAGACGTTAACCCCCGGAAGGGGCGCAAACACGCCTTAACGGGCTAAGTTAGAGACGTGACTGGAACACGAGTATTTGTAGCGCGCCTGACCGGATCTGGCGTTTTCGACCCCGCGGGTGACCGCCTGGGTCGTATTCGTGATGTCCTCGTGGTCTATCGCAAGGACAACGCGCCTCGCGTGGTTGGCCTGCTCGCAGAACTTCCGGGCAAGCGTCGTGTTTTCATTTCTATTGGCCGCGTTTCCAGCATCGCCAGCGGACAAGTCATCACCACCGGCCCCATTTCTGACCGCAAGTTTGAACAGCGTGGCGGCGAAGTTCGCCTCTTGGCCGAATTCCTTGGTCGAAAAGTCACCTTCAATGACGGTTCCGGCGACGCCGAAATCGAAGACGCGGCGATTGAAGAAACCGGTCCCGGCGAATGGGCGATCAGCCAACTGTTTGTGCGCCGCCCCCGGAACAGCAGTGCACCCTTCACCAAGGGTGCAACCGCACTCGTGCCCTGGGCACTGGTCACCGAGAAGACCGAAGCCGGCGAACCACAGTCGGCTGAAGCCCTCATTGCCTCCTACTCCGAACTTCGCCCTGCTGACCTCGCAACCACCCTGCTCGACCTGCCTCAAGAGCGCATGCTCGAAGTGGCAGAGGAACTCCCCGATGACCGTCTTGCAGACGTGCTCGAGGAAATGGATGAGAGCGACCAGATCGAGATCATGGCCCAACTCGACGACGAACGCGCTGCAGACGTTCTCGATGAGATGGAACCCGATGACGCTGCGGACCTCATTGCCCAGCTTCCTGAAGAGCGTGGTGAGCACCTGCTGGAGCTCATGGAGCCTGATGAAGCTGACGACGTTCGTCTGCTGCTGAGCTTCGGTGCGGACACCGCCGGTGGTCTGATGACCCCTGAACCCATTATTCTTTCTGCCGAATCAACCGTGGCCGAAGGCCTCGCCATGATTCGTCGCAACGAAACCGCGCCTGCCTTGGCGGCAGCGGTCTGCATCACCCTGCCCCCATATGAAGCACCCACGGGTCGCTTCCTGGGTATGGTGCACTTCCAGCGCATGCTCCGCTACCCGCCTCACGAGCGTCTGGGAAGCCTCATTGATCCCGGCCTTGAGCCCATCTCCGTAGATACTCCTGCTGCAGAGGTGTCTCGTATTTTGGCCAGCTACAACCTGGTCTCTGTTCCCGTCATCGACGAAACCCACCGCCTTGTTGGCGTGGTCACTGTAGATGACGTGCTCGACTACTTGCTGCCTGATGACTGGCGCAGCCACGACGATGAAGACACTCCTGCCTCCGCGGCAATGAGTAAACGCGCGCCTAAGAAGCGCCCCACAACAAAAACCGCTGCAGCTGCAGTCAAGCCCGCAACCCGAGGAAGGAGGGGCTGAGATGGCACGTAACAACCGTCACGATCAAAGCTTCGACACTCCTAAGGGTTTTAGCGCTCTGAACCCTCGCCCTCCCCGCTCGAGGGACCGTTTTGGTCGCTTCACCGAAACCATTGCTCGCGGCATGGGAACCCCCTGGTTCTTGCTGGGCCTCACCATCTTTGCCGCACTGTGGATGCTGTTTAACACCTTCGCCCCTGAAGCATGGCGTTTTGACTCTTTCGCCATCGGCTTTACTGCGTTGACGTTGATTCTGTCTCTGCAGGCTTCCTATGCAGCACCGATGATTCTGCTTGCGCAGAACCGTCAAGATGACCGCGATCGCGTGCAATTCGAACAGGACCGCCAACGCGCTGAGCGTAACCTGGCAGACACCGAATACCTTGCCCGCGAGGTTGTTGCACTGCGTTTGGCCATGAAAGATATGGCCACCAAGGACTTCATCAAATCTGAACTGCGCGCCTTGCTCGAAGAACTCGAGAAAGACGATGCCCCCGCGCAGCCAGCAGCCAAAAAGCCAGCAGCACGTCCCACCACGCGCTCTGCCAAGTAACTCGTGAGTAGTCTCACCGAGCTAGTGCGCGCAGCCGCGGGATCTGTCATAGATCCCGAACTGCGCCGCACCCTCGGTGAGCTCGGCATGATTGGTGCTGTCTCAACACAGGATGCTGCTGTCACGGTGGAAGTGAAACTCACGATTGCCGGATGCCCTGCCGCCCAGAAAATCGAAGCGGACGTCCACGCTGCAGCTGCAGCTGTGCCCGGTGTCGAACAGGTCACCGTGGATATTCACATCATGTCGTCGGAAGAACGCGCTGATCTGCTCAGCGCTTTGCGTCCTGACGGCCCCAAACAGAATCCTTTTGGTCCAGGAACCCTGACCCGCGTTATCGCGGTAACCAGCGGTAAAGGTGGCGTGGGAAAGTCCACGATGACCGCCAACCTGGCTGCCGCTCTTGCCCAGCAGGGCTACCGGGTCGGCATTTTGGATGCCGACGTCTATGGTTTCTCCATTCCTGCCCTGATGGGACTGGCGCCAGATGGTGTGGCCGTCAAGCCCACACGGTTAGATGACATGATCGTGCCACCTGTTGGTCACGACGTGAAAGTCATCAGCATTGGCATGTTCGTGGAGAACGCCAACGCTGCCGTGGCGTGGCGTGGACCCATGCTGCAGCGCACGATCACCCAGTTCTTGACCGACGTGTATTTCGGCGACCTCGACTTTTTGTTATTAGATCTTCCCCCGGGAACCGGGGACGTGGCCATCACGGTGGGGCAGCAACTGCCCAACGCTGAAGTGCTCGTGGTGACAACCGGGCAGGTTGCGGCCAGTGAAGTTGCGGTGCGGGCCGGCGTCGTTGCACGACAGACCGGCCAGCGCGTGATGGGCGTTGT
>JBEGKV010000069.1:0-5115 GCA_041183925.1 Actinomycetota bacterium | reverse complement strand
GTGGCACCTGGTTGGATCGCCACCGGATCACAGCTGGAATCTGAGGCGGCCGAAGGCCTCCTCGTTCCAGTCGGACGAAGTGGCACAGCTACCGAGGTTGCCTCCGCCGTGGCCTGGCTGGCCAGCCCTGGCGCCAGCTACATCACCGGCCAGGTCATTACCGTGGACGGTGGCAACACGATTGGTGAAGAGCGAGTGCCTCGGGCATGACCGAACACCCTTCTCACATCTCTGACCCACCACGCACCGTCGAGGTGGATTATGTTCCGGGCCCCGTCCTGCGGACAGAGGGCCCCTGGGCCCCTGTGCTCTGGGATATGGATGGCACCCTGTTGGATTCTGCCGTGGCCATTGTGCGCAGGCTTCGGGAGACCCTGATTCATTTCGGGGTGACTCCTCCACCGGATGACCAGCTGAAGTACCTCATTGGCCCACCGACGGGAACCTCGTTGCTGCGCTTTATCGGTGCTGCCCGGATCGATGAATCCCGTGCCTACTATCGTTCTCTCTCCGCGCGAGATGGGTTAACAGACCAGCATCTCTTCCCGTGGATTCTCTCCACGCTCAAGACTCTGCACGATGCCGGCATCCCCATGGGTGTGGCCACGAGTAAACCCCAACATGAAGCTGAACGGCTGTGCGATGCCTACGGCATGACCGAATACATGACCGCCATTGTGGGCGGCACTGACGACCGCACTGATAAGGCGGCCGTTATTGCTGAATGCCTCCATCAGCTCGGCCGCGAGAACGCCCTCATGATCGGCGACCGTTACTTCGATACCGACGGTGCTGCGCTCAACGGCATTCCTACTGTTCTAGTGCGGTGGGGGTATGCCCACGACAAGGAATTCGCGGGAGCCATGGCCACCGTGGATAACGCCGAGCAATTGCTCGAGCTGTTGCTGAAGTAATCTCGTTCTATGCGTCTTGTCGTTGCCAAGTGTTCGGTGGATTATGCCGGCCGACTCAGTGCACACCTGCCCCTGGCCACCCGGGTGCTCATGCTCAAGCAAGATGGCTCGTTGCTCATTCACTCCGATGGTGGCTCCTATAAGCCCCTCAACTGGATGAGCCCACCCTGTTCGTTGACCACTCACGAGCCCGAGAAAGATCAGGCCGATGTGGGAGTTACCGAGATCTGGCGAGTGACCCACGCCAAGACGGCGGACATGCTCGTGGTCAGTATTTACGAAATCTACAACGACGTTGAACATGAACTCGGTGAAGATCCTGGGCTGATTAAGAACGGGGTTGAGGCGCAGCTGCAAGAACTTCTCGCCGCTCAGATTGAACTCCTGGGAGAGGGGTACACCCTCGTTCGCCGTGAATACTTCACCGCGATTGGGCCCGTCGATATTCTCGCCCGTGATGCAAACGGGAACAGCGTCGCCGTGGAAATTAAACGCCGGGGAGAGATTGATGGGGTGGAACAACTGACCCGTTACCTGGAGCTCATGAACCGCGATCCTCACCTCGCACCAGTCACCGGAGTTTTCGCTGCGCAGGAAATCAAGCCACAAGCAAAAACGTTGGCAGAGGACCGCGGCATCCGCACGTTGGTGCTGGATTACGACGAAATGCGGGGCATCGAAGACACCCACGGACGGCTGTTTTAGGCCCTGCTCCCTGCCTCTGATGCACGTGTTGAGCATCATTCACGCCTAAGCTTGCGAAGTTATGAATTCTGTCGTCACACGTACCTGGTCTTCTGTTCTGTTCGATCTCGATGGCACCATCCTGGACTCCGCTCCGGGCATCATCGAAGCACTCACTGACACTTTCTCGCACCTCGGTTTACCCATTCCTTCTCACGACGAATTCATGGCCTATATCGGACCACCCCTGCTGGCTTCACTCCAGGAGCGTGCTGGCCTGCCAGAAGACAAAGCACGTGAAGCACTCGAAATGTATCGCCGTGACTTCCGCCGTGACGGTGCGTTCAACTCCGCCGTTTTCCCTGGTGTGATTGGTCTGTTTGAGTCTTTGCGCGATGCCGGTGTTCCGATGGCAATCGCAACCAGTAAGCCTGAAGAACAAGCTCGGGCAATTCTGGATCACTTCGAGCTCACCGACTACTTCACTGCTATCGCTGGGGCTTCCGAGAGTGATGCCCGCACGTCCAAGGCGCATGTTGTGGGCCATGCACTGGCAGAACTCACTTCACAGGGTGCTGATGTGTCGCAGGCTGTGCTCGTGGGTGATCGCATCTATGACGTCGAGGGTGCTGCTGCTCATCACGTTCCCACCATCATTGTGGAGTGGGGTTACGGCTCTCCTGAAGAAGCCAAGGGCGCTATCGCTACCGTCTACTCTGCAGACCGTTTGCGCGAACTGCTCCTGGGCTAACTGCGTCGCTTTGCGGGCAGGCTCGCAACGATGACGGCGATAAATATCAACGCCGTCCCCCACAGGGTTGAGCCCACCAAAGGGTGACCTGCAGGACTCACCACGTCAAAGACGACGGCCATCACGAGCTGCCCTGCAATTGTGCCCAAGCTCAAAACCAGCACACCCAACGCACGAACGACAACAGCGTTCGCTGCGATAAAGACAATGCCGACAGGACCACCGAGATAGAGCCACCACTCAGGCGGGAAGTGGATGGGTAATCCTGCCTGGAGGGCATGGATCGCGGTGGCTATAAGCAAGATTCCTGTGCCCACACCAAAGTTAAGGAAGGTGGACGTCCAGGGAGTTCCCGCGATCATGGTCATTCGACCATTTGACGCCTGCTGCCATGCCACCGCCACACCGAAGAGAAGGGGCATGATGAGCAGATAGATTCCATTGGTCTGGACAGGTTGTCCCAGCACCCCGACAACCACCGCAATCAAACCCAAGACGGCACCGATGATGCGCCGTGGCGTGAGGGGACGTTTTCCCGCAGGTCCCACACCCCACAGATCCAGCAACACAGATCCGATAGTCAAACCTGCAACCACGGCAACCGTGAACAGTGCCACACCGGTGACTCCCACCACCATGGCTTGTGAGAGGACATAGCCTGCCCCCGCGCTTCCGGCGAGAGTGAACCACCAAGGAATGCTGCGGGCGGCAATCTCCTGCCGAATTGCGGTGAATCCTCGTCGACCCCGAGGGAACGCGAGCAACACAATGCAGAGCACGAGAAAACCTAAGCCAAAGGACAAGCTGGCAGCAACAAAACTGTCACCAAGTTCGAGGGCGAGCTGACCGTTTATCCGCGCTTGGGTCGTCATGAACGCACCCGCGGCGACCGCCAACACCAAGGCTAGCCAGAGAGGCAACACGCGTGAGTGTCGAGGGGAGGTCACCGTTAACAGACTAACGGCCCTCCCGTTCTCGGGAGAGCCGTCGGTCTATTGGAGGCCGTGCAGTATTACTTGACGTTGACCGTGAAGGTCACTACTGCACCGGTGGTCTTGTTGGTCATTTCGACCTGAGTGGTTCCCGCTGCAGTGCCCTGCAGTCCTGGGTTCATGGTTGCTCCACCGGAGGTTCCACCAGAGGTGAAAGCAACAACGGCAGGGTCAGAGATCTTTGCAGTCCAGTCACCGGGTTCGGTGCCAGTGGTGTTGATGTCGACAAAGCCACCGTTGTTGATGTCGATGGTCTGTCCGTCGAGAGAAGCGGTGTCCACGATGGTGGGGGCTACGACCTGGCTGGTCTCGCTCGACTCATCTGCGCCGGACGAATCTTCGTCGGCAGCGGTGGAGCACGCAGCGAGGCTGAAGGTGGCTGCTGCAGCGAGAGCTGCGATTGCGGTGATCTTTGCGATCTTGTGGTTCTTCATCATGGTTGTTCTCCTGGGGTGTAGAAGTCTTGGTGTGTGAGCTGGTGTGCTCGTAATACTCACGTTAGTCCTGTACCAATCGTTTAAGTTGGGATTTACCTGTGCGTAGTCTGAGAGTTTTCTGAAAGTAGTAATGCTCTCCTTAACTGCGAAAAGGCGCCCACTCGGAGCGCCTTTTCGAGAAGTAAGTGAATTTACTTCAGCAGAACCTGAACGGTGAGTTCCTTGGGGTCTTCGCCCGCGAAGAGGAACGTCACGGTGGACTCTCCGCCGGAGAGTGCAATGAGGCCGGCCGAGAACTGGGTGTCGTTCTCCATCTTTGCTGCCTCATACTTCACAACCTTGGGGTCGGAAATATCGACAGTGATCTCACCGTCGTTGATGCCGCCGTAGTTAATGTTGATGACCTGGCCAACAACCAGTCCGATGGTCTGACCATCAATGTCCTGGTAGTTCAGTTCGATGGGTGCAACGATATCTCCGCCGATGGCCGACTCTGCGGGAGTGGGAGAAGAAGACGAGCAGGCCGAGAGGCCGAAGGTTGCGGTTGCGGCAATCGCAAGAACAGCTGCTGCCGTACGGAAAGAGAGCTTGGTCACGAAGGACTCCTTAGTTTTGAAAAGCGCGTCACTGCGCGTCTAACATTCTGTCAGCGCAGATGAGAAAAATATATGCATCTGAGAAAAACAGCACCCCGAAACAAGAAAATCCCCGGCCTGAAAGACCGGGGATTTCGTTCGTGCGCGAGGGGGGACTTGAACCCCCACGCCCTTGCGGGCACTGGCACCTGAAGCCAGCGCGTCTGCCATTTCGCCACTCGCGCGAACTGGTCGAGGCTATCACGGAGAAGGCCCTCGGCGCCATTTGAGCCTAGAGGTCGAGAGTGAGCTGAGTGCCCTCTGCGCGGGAAACGCACGGGTACATAATGCGGAGCTTGTCCTTCTCGGCATCATCCATGACCGAGTCAAGGTGGATCGGCTGACCGTCAACAACTCGAACTTCGCAGCTTCCACACACACCCTTACGGCATGAGCCGAGGACAGGCAAACCATTGTTCTCGAGGGACTCCAGGATGTTTCCCTCGGCAGGAACGACAAAACTCTTCTTGCTCTTGCGGCAGGTCACAGTAATGTCCTCAGCCGGCGTGAGTGATTCACGAGTGAGCGGAATAAATCGTTCGAAATGCATCCGGTCTGCTGGGACAAAGCTCGCCACTGCGCTCATCAGAGATTCAGGTCCGCAGCAATACACCTGTGCAGTAGTGCTTGACACACTCTCATAAACATCCAGTGTGGCCGTCGCTTCATCGGAGGCATGAACCTGAATACGATCTGGATACC
>JBEGKV010000068.1:0-4625 GCA_041183925.1 Actinomycetota bacterium | reverse complement strand
CTGAGCGGCAAGTTCCTGTGCCCAGTACAGAGCTAGGTAGTAGTGGCTTCCACGGTTATCAATGGTGCCGACCTTACGCCCGGGTGAACGGTCCTCTTCCAGGAAGGTTCCCGTCGCACGGTCGAGAGTATCGGCCAGAACTTGTGCCTGTGCATTTCCCGTGGTCTGAGCAAGGTGCTCGAACGAGGCAGCGAGGGCGAAGAATTCACCGAGTGAATCCCAGCGCAGGAAGTTCTCTTCAACCAGTTGCTGAACGTGCTTGGGGGCCGAACCACCGGCACCCGTCTCGAAGAGACCGCCACCAGCAAGAAGAGGAACAATTGAGAGCATCTTGGCGCTGGTGCCCACCTCGAGGATGGGGAACAAGTCGGTCAAGTAGTCACGCAGAACGTTACCGGTGACAGAGATGGTGTCTTCACCCTTGCGGATTCGGGCCAACGAATAGGTGGTAGCCGCAGCAGGCTCCATGATTTCGATGGTGAGGCCCGTGGTGTCGAAGTCAGCCAGGTAGGTCTTGACCTTGGCAATGATCTGAGCATCGTGCGCGCGGTTTTCATCCAGCCAGAAGACGGCAGGAACTCCGGTGGCGCGGGCACGAGTGACAGCAAGCTTGACCCAGTCGCGAACAGGAATGTCCTTGGTCTGAGTCGCACGCCAGATGTCTCCAGCTGCCACGTTGTGAGTCAGCAGAACCTCTCCAGCTGCGTTCACAATTTCCACGCGGCCAGCTGAGGCAATCTCAAAAGTCTTGTCGTGGCTGCCGTATTCTTCGGCTGCCTGGGCCATCAGACCCACGTTGGGAACGGTGCCAATAGTGGCGGGGTCGAGAGGACCGTTCGCAATAACGTCCTCGATGGTTGCTTGGTACACACCGGCATACGACGAGTCGGGGATCACTGCAATGGTGTCATCTTCGGCGCCATCGACGCCCCAGAGCTTGCCACCGTTGCGGACGAGAGCGGGCATGGACGCGTCCACGATGACATCGGAGGGAACGTGCAGGTTCGTGATGCCCTTATCGCTGTTGGTGTAGCTCAGGCGAGGACCGTGGGCGATAGCTGCAGTGAACTCTTCCGCAATCGCGTCGCCACCGGCAACATCTGACAGGCCAGCAAGAATCGCACCAAGGCCATTGTTGGGGGTGAGACCCGCAGCAGCAAGAGCTGCTCCGTGCTTGTCAAAGACAGCTGCAAAGAAAGCCTTCACGACGTGACCAAAGAGGATGGGGTCGCTGACCTTCATCATGGTGGCCTTGAGGTGGACCGAGTAGAGGACGTTGTCCGCCTTGGCCTGTGCCAAGGTTTCTGCCAAGAACTCATCCAAAGCAGCAACGTTCATGAACGTGGCATCTACGATTTCGCTGTTGAGCACCTTGAGGCCGCTCTTGAGCACCGTCTCGCTGCCATCGGCGGCAATGTGACGAATAGTCAGAACGTCGTCCTGGGTAAGCAGAACGGACTTCTCATTCGAGAAGAAATCATCGTGGCCCATTGTGGCCACGCGGGTCTTGGATCCTGCGGGGAACGCCTTGTTCACGTGAGGGTGCTTGCGGGCATAGGCCTTGACCGACAGCGGAGCCCGGCGGTCTGAGTTTCCTTCACGAAGAACAGGGTTGACCGCACTTCCCTTGACGCGGTCATACCGTGCGCGCACGTCACGATCTTCGTCGGTGACGACATCTTCGGGGTAGCTGGGAACGTCGTACCCGGCAGCTTGAAGTTCAGCGATAGCAGCATTGAGCTGAGGCATTGATGCCGAGATGTTAGGGAGCTTAATAATGTTTGCTTCGGGAGTCTTGGCCAGGTCGCCGAGTTCCTTGAGGGCGTCAGGAACCTTCTGCTCCGCGGTGAGACGTTCTGGGAAGGAGGAGAGAATGCGGCCCGACAGGGAGATGTCACGCGTTTCGATCTCGACATTCGCAGCGTGGGCATAAGCCTTCACGATGGGCAAGAACGAAGCAGTTGCTAGTGCGGGAGCTTCGTCTGTGTGCGTGTAGACAATGGTCGAATCGTTCATGGCATGCCATTCTTCGTGGGGGTAGGACTCAATAAATTCCTGTCAAAGCCTACCAAAAGTATCTTGATGTCGAGCTATTTTTCTCAGCCACACACATCACCAACCTTGACGAGCAAGTTATTGATGTGGGGAACGCAGGTCATTAATCGCTTACCGCGAGGCCGCAATGCGAGAAGCCATGCGTCCTCGCGAAATTGCAATGGCCAAGAAGACTAATCCGACCAGACCGCTGACAGCCACTGCCACAATGCTCCCCAGGGCGTCCACAGAAGATCCCGTAATGAGTGACTGTGCGCCACGCATAGCCACGGATAGAGGCAACACATTCCCGAGGAACTGAATGAAGGCAGGCGACCAACTCAGAGGCAAGATGACCCCCGATGCCACAACCTGAAGCGTCAGCAGACCAATCGAAATGACCCAAGTCGCCCGCGGGGCGAGCGCTGCCAGGCCCTGGTGCAGCAGCGCGAAGGAAATTGACGCGGCCATGACCAGTGCAAACAACCCTGCATGGTCGACTGGATTAACCCCACTTGCGCTGGCGGCAACAACCACCAAAAGCCCTTGAGCAGCCGCAAGGCCAATCATGGGTGACGCAGCTTTGACGAGGAGTCGAGGGCTGCTCGCGCTGCTCAGAAGGTTACGGGGCTGAAGCGGGCGATAGACCAGCGACAAAACTAAGGCGCCCAGCCAGAGCCCGATCGGCATCATGATTGCGCCCAGTGCAGATTGAACCGAGGGCAATGCTGGGTGCGTGGTGATGTGTGCTGTGACCGGATTAGCTGCGACTGTGGCAAGTTCCTCTGCCTGTGAGGCGGTCAAGCTGGGAAGTGCGTCCGCCCCGGCTTTGAGACCCGCGGCAATTGCGTCAGCTCCGCCCGTCGCCTGAGTCAAACCATCAGCCAACAGCGGCATACCCTGGGCGAATTGCTCCGTGCCGTAAGCAAGATAATTACTTCCCTCAGAAATCAATCCGGAAGCATATTGCGCAGCCGTCAACCCACCCGTCATGAGCACGCCACCTGCCCCTAAACCGACAGTGGTGAGATCTATTTCTGAGAGAGTTTGTTGTGCATCTGCGTACTGTCCAGCATCCAACTGCGTGCGCAAAAGAGCATTGAGTTCAGAGAGGTGGGCAAGTCCGGAAAGGTATGCACCACTGAAGGACTGCAATAGTCCCAGACCGGTTGTCATGCTGGTGTTCGCAGCTGCCAAGTCGCGAGCTCCGGCAGCGATTTGATCACTCGCGCTGGGGAGAATAGCGGCGGCAGAACTCAGAGCACCCAACCCGTCTGCAAGTGCCTGTTGACCATCTGCGGCGGCTGTTAATTGCTTTCCCATCTCGGAATATCCGCTGAGAAGAGCGTTGATGTATTGCTGAGTAAACGCTTGGCCGAGCTGTTCCGTCAGGTTTGCAGCCATGGAGCGGGCTAGCACGGTTGCGACATAGCTGTGTGCGCCGTCTGTTTCGATATCCACATTGGCTTGAACAGGCTTGTCAGACAACGAAGAAATGTACGCCTGTGAAAAATTCGAAGGAATGGTCAACACTGCAGAGTATTTCCCACTCTGAAGTCCCTGCTGTGCAGTTTCTGCATTGGTCAATGACCAGCTAAATCCGTCAGTGCTGCTGTTCACGAGCTGCCCAACCAAGAGACGACCCACCGCGACAGGTATCTGTTGGCCATCAATATCTGTCATGACGATGTCATCCTGATTGACTATCGCTGCATTCAGGTTGGGCTGGCCAGTGTCACTGTTAACTGAGGCGGGCTGCAGAGCCCATAACCCGACCAGAGCGATCAGTACGGGGACAATCAGACTCGATAAGAGGAACCAGCGGGCACGTCGCTGCGTTGATGTAGCACTCATACGGCTACCCCCGAAGCTGTAGATACGTGTGTGGGGATGACGTTCCGTCCAGGAACTGACACTTCTTGTTCAAGCCCCAAAGCAAGAATGGCATCCTCTCGAGCCAGACCCGACAGGAAGTTGACACAGTGGTCTGGGGTTTGCACATGGTGAGTATCAGCCACGATCACTGAATGCTTACCGCTGAGAGCGATTGCCATATCCACCGCCCAGAGTTGATCGGCTGTCAACGAAGAAACGTCAGTCGTCAAGGCTATTTCCGCCACAGGAATTCCGGCAGACTCCGCGATCTGCTTCGACTGCTCAACAACGTTCTCCAGCTGACTGCCTCGCAAGCGTGCACCGTTGAGGCTCAGTTGAGTGCGAAGATAGCGGCGTAGTTCGCCCGCAGCAATCGGAGCGCCCCAGATAACTAAGCGTGTCTGACTCCGGACGGCAGCTGCCTCAAACGGCAGGGGTTGACCCATGACGCTCCAGCGCCCCGGGAGAGTCCCTCGACCGCTGAGTGCGGCCAGAATTGGCGCAATCTCTTGAGGTGTAGACGAAATAAATTCAACAACATCACCCGATTGCGCAGAAACATGAAGCTGTAGTTCATCCGACTCGATCGCCAGTGCGGTCGAAGCAGGAAGGGACCGTTGCCACATCCACGCTTGCCTTTGTTTTTCAACGACAGCACCCTCAATGTCCACATCCGGCATTGCTCGAAGTGAACGGGGAAGCCACCATGCACGATC
>JBEGKV010000067.1:0-4629 GCA_041183925.1 Actinomycetota bacterium | reverse complement strand
GTGAGCATGCTGAGAAATCTCGCACACCCCTTCTGAGCGATATATCGTTAACTTCTCAGCCCATCCGATGGAGGTCATCATGAAAGAGTCCTGGAACAAAAATTTTGGTGGCGACTGGCCCGGTGCTGCCTGGCAGAGCCTGGAAGACCTCGGAAGCCAATTCAAGCGCAACGTGGAAATCCGCATGCGTAAGGGCGATGTCCGCTCTGCTGTTCTGCGCTTACTCAGTGAGTCCCCCATGCACGGCTACCAGATCATTCACGAGATTGAAAGCCGCAGCGGAGGCGTCTGGAAGCCCAGCCCCGGTTCTGTCTACCCCACATTGCAGCTCTTGTCCGATGAGGGCTTGATTGCGGCACAAGAATCCGAAGGCCGTCGCACTTACTCCCTCTCGGAAGCAGGCAAAGAAGTAGCTGAGGCTGAGCTGGCGTCACCTGCCCCCTGGGACACCACCATTGACCGTCCGTCGGGACCTCGCAGCGATCTTGCCGTTTCCGGAGTCAAGCTGGCAAAGGCCGCAGCTGATGTGGCGCGCCTCGGTTCCACAGAACAGATTGAAAAAGCTACCCAGCTCATCAATGACACCACGGCAGCACTTGCCGCGATGTTGAAGCACAATTAAGGGGTGGGTAGTCCCAACTCTGGTCTAGCAAGCGAGCCGATGTCGGCTCGCGCCTCCAGAGCGCGATATCGGAAGATCCTCCGGTTTGCTTCCCGTCACCTTGCTTCCCTGTGGTGGTACGAGCTTGTACTGCCCCGGTTAGGCCTTCGCGTCATTGCAAACAAGACCCGGCAGCGCAGGCTCAAGATCATTGCCCGCAGCTTCCAGCGCTTGGCGCTGGACCTTAGCGGGCTGTTGATTAAGCTCGGGCAGTTCATGTCCACCCGCTTGGATGTCCTCCCGCCGGAAATTACCAAAGAATTAGAAGGGCTGCAGGACGAAGTCCCTGCTGTGCCCTTCGAGGCTATTCGGGCCTTGGCCGAGAGAGAACTCGGTGTTCCGCTCGAGAGCGTGTTCAGCTTTGTAGATTCAGAACCTTTGGCTGCTGCCTCCCTCGGTCAGGTCCACCGTGCTGTACTCAGCCCTGCAGAAGCTGAAGCTTCTGGGCTTCTTGATGTGGTGATCAAGATTCAACGGCCCGGCATCGACACCATCGTGGACGTCGACCTCAGCGCCCTGAGCAAAGTTGCCGGCTGGCTCAGTCGAATTAGCCTGGTCAACCGCCGAGCTGATGCCCCTGCCCTGATGGCTGAATTCGCGGCAACCTGCCTCGAAGAAATTGACTACCTCAACGAAGCCGCCAACGCCGAACGCTTCGCAACTAACTTCGCCGACAACCCCCGCGTTCGCGTTCCTGCTGTCGCGTGGGAGCGGACTACTCGCAGGGTGCTGACCCAAGAAGATGTGACCGACATCAAGATCACTGACCTGCCCGCTCTGCGTGCGGCGGGCATTGATCCGGCAGACGTGGCCAACGAATTTGCAGCCATCATGTTTGACCAGGTCTTCATTCATAACTTCTTCCATGCGGACCCTCACCCCGGCAACGTGTTCATTCAGCCCCTGCCCGAACCTGACACGAATGGTCTGAGCTGGCGCATGACCTTTATCGACTTCGGCATGATGGGCGAGGTTCCTGCAAGCCTGGGCCGCGCCCTCCGCACCACGGTCATCTCAGCTGCATCACGTGATGGCGCAGGCATGGTTGATGGCATGCGAGAAATTGGTGTGCTCATGCCTTCGGCAGACACCGTCGAACTCGAACGGGCACTGACGAAAGCTTTTGATCGATTCGGTGGGGTCAGCTTTGTCGAGCTGCAGAAGGTTGATCCGCGAGAATTCCGGGCCTTCGCCTCCGAGTTCACCGACATTATTCGGGCCCTCCCCTTCCAATTCCCGGAGAACTTCCTTCTCGTGGTGAGAGCCATCTCCCTCACCTCAGGTGTGTGTAGTTCGGTGAACCCCCAGTTCAATATTTGGAACGCCATCGAGCCCTACTCCGCCAAGCTCATCCGTGCAGAAGGTGGCAATGTCATTCAAGCCTTCCTCAAAGACGGCCTGTCCACCTTTGCCTTGCTCACGCGCCTGCCGAAGCGAGTTGATTCCCTCATCACCCGTGCAGAGATGGGCCAGCTCACTCTCCGCAATCCGGAACTCGAACGTCGCACCGCAACTGTGAATAGGAGCGTGCGGAGAGTTCTCTCTGCCGTGCTGTTCGGGGTGCTGTTTCTCGGTGGCTTGATCGTGATTGAGCGCAACAACGTACTGGGCACCTGGATGCTGATCGTGTCAGGACTGCCCCTGTTGCATGCGCTCTTTGCCGAGATTGTCGCGCGCAAGGGCCCTTTGCCCTAAGCAAAAGTAGTGACGCCTCAGTCGCACGTGAGTGTGCTGTTATGCCTACTTTTACAGTTTTTCAAGAAGTAGTCTGGGAGCGCTATGGAGCACAAACGCATTGACCTAGGAGCCGATCCCCTCGAGATTATCGAGCGAGACTTTGCAGGTCTTTACTCAGGCGAGTTAGGGCTGAGTTCTCTACGTGGCGGTCAGACGGCGGCAGACACCGCATTAGCGCAGCTGGATATCACTGGTTACGCCCTGAACCGTTCTGAATTCTTACCCCACGAACGCAGAGGGGCAACAGTTCTCTCCCCCTATATCCGCCACAACCTGCTGACCCTGGAACAGGTTCATCGCGCAGTGAAGAATGCCCCCTATCGCGACCGTGAGAAGTTCCGGGATGAGCTTTATTGGCAGGAATACGCCCGTCACCTTTATGCCCGCGTGGGGACGCGTCTGTTCGAAAATCTTCGTTACGAATCAACTAGAGACGCACCCGGCGATGGCTGGAAACGGGGCATGCTGTGTGTTGATGAGGTTGTTTCAGAACTAGAAACAGATGGCTGGCTCGTGAACCAGACAAGGATGTGGCTCGCCTCGCACTGGACCGTCCGCAACGATGCTGGTTGGCTTCACGGACAAGAACGCATGTATCGGGAACTCATTGATGGATCTCGTGCTGCAAATCTTCTCGGTTGGCAATGGACAGTGGGTTCAGGAACGGGAAAACCCTACGGCTTCGCCCAGTGGCAAGTGGAGAAACGTGCGCCGGGGCTGTGTAAGAAGTGCCCCCTTCAGCAGAACTGCCCGATTAAAAACTTTCCGACTGACACAACACCCCGGCAACTTCTCGCAGACCCTCTGCTTGATAGCGATCCCCACCTCGAGGCAACCTCTGGTCCTCTCACCCCTGTCGTGACGGGGAAGCCTGACTACGTACTTCTCACGATTGACTCGCTGGGAGATGCCGATCCTGCACTCGTTGCTCACCCCGAACTGCCGGTGGTGTTCGTATTCAACCAGGAAGCATTGAGAAAACTGCAACTGAGTTCTCGCCGCATTGGTTTTTATCTCGAGACATTGCAGGACCTCTCTCACAGAAGAAACCTCCGCGTTTACTTAGGTGACCCCTACCTGTTTGCTCAACAGAACAACGTTGCGGTGACCTATGCACCTGTTCCTTCATTTGCAAAGATGCCCGAGGTTGCAGAACTGCATCCCTACCCCTGGCTGAAAACACCACGGTCGGGTTCTGTGAGGAGTTTTACATCTTGGCGGAAAGGGATAGAGAAGTAGTTTTCTTCTGCGAAGCCGCTGCGCTCTTCGAACTATTGTTCTCATAGCCTTGAGTAACGTCACGCGGGTTTGATCCCGAAAATCCTCAGCTTCGCGGGCGCTGTGCCCTCCACAGCACAATTGCCACGATGAGAGGCCAGATTCCCTCACTCCACGCAGCTGCGCGCTCCATGGTGCCCACATAACCCAGTCCCGGATTGGCCCACACAGCTAAGAACCAAACGCAGAACACCGCCATAACGACCGTGGCCAGGATTGACGCCAGTGGCCGAATGACCCACGGTGCAGTGCGATCCCGGCGCCAGCCAAATAGCGGCCACGCGGCAAGCAACACAAATCCGACCATCGCGGTGAACTTGTGACCGAAAGAAGAATCGCCTGCCATGGTTTCGAGCGGGAAATACGCCACACCAAAGAACGAGAAGCCGCTGACAAAAATTAAGGCCCGGCCCACCTTGGCAATTCCAGGCGTGAAGAGGGCAAAGATAATTGTCGCAACACCAACCAAACAGAATATGGTCTCCATGAACACCTGGGTGGGTGCATCACCAGCAGCCATTTCTGAAATGGTCTGAACGTAAGGGTTGTATTCGGGCCACGTAGACATGGCAAGAAGCTGCCCGCCAATGGAAATAATCGGGGCCGCTACTCCAGCAGTCAGCGCCGGCAGTCTAATCCAAGGCGTCTTCTCGAGCAGTGAGTTGTTGCCCTCAGCCTTCGTTAAGATCATTACTTATCTCATCACGTCTGGGCTCTTGTTCACCACTAACAATCTTGCGAAACCCTCACAAGAGAGGCGATAGCAAGAATTCGGTGCCCGAAAGGAACTGAGAAATCACTCAGCAAAAGGGTTGATTCTCAGAGATTTGAACCAACACGACACGTGTCCAATGTGGTGCGCCCGGAGGGATTCGAACCCCCAACCTTCTGATCCGTAGTCAGATGCTCTATCCGTTGAGCTACGGGCGCAGTGTTGAAAACAACTTTGAAAG
>JBEGKV010000066.1:0-4973 GCA_041183925.1 Actinomycetota bacterium | reverse complement strand
CGCTCTGAAGTAGAAACTGAACCGAGCACCCACTAATCCAAACCTGGGAGTTCCCTCTCCCCCTTCGACAGAGACGTCACGGAGGAAAACGATGAGTGATCGCATTGTGGTCATTGGTGAGGCTCTCATTGACCTCATCCAGCAAGCTGATGGTAGTTATCAGGCGAAGCCCGGTGGCGCCCCCGCGAATGTATCGATTGGTTTAGCTCGCCTCGGCGCCAACGTCAGCTTCGCTGGCCGGATGAGTAACGACAAGTTCGGCCAGAAACTGCACGACTGGCTCTCGCCTGAAAAGATTGATCTTTCTCTGGTCGAGCGTACGAGCGACCCCACCTCTTTGGCAGTGGCATCACTCGATGCTCAGGGCAAAGCCAGTTACAGCTTCTATCTCAAAGGAACTGCAGACTGGGGCTGGACCCTGGGTGCGTTTATGCACCTCGAAGTAGACCCTCCCGCTGCTCTCGTGATTGGGTCAGTGGCCACTGCGATTGAACCGGGAGCATCGGTGATCGAAAACTTGGCTGGGCACCTTCACTCCACGCAGAGCTCCACGGTAGTGATTGACCTCAACATTCGTCCGGGGCTCGGGTTTGAGCGGGACAGCGAAACCATTCGTGTGGAGCGCCAAATCAAGCTCGCCCACATTGTCAAAGCCTCTGACGACGATCTCGCCTGGCTGTATCCCGACCGCTCCCCTGTCGACACCGCACGACTGTGGGCAGGTCAGGGCCACCACGTCATCATGACCCGTGGCGCCGACGGAGCAACATTGTTCTCCCCCTCTGGTGACACGGTGAGCGTCAAAGCTCCCGTGATTGAACTCGTGGACACGGTCGGGGCGGGTGACTCATTCCTCGGCGCGACGCTGTTCGGCTTGCAGCAACGCGGCGCACTGGGCGGCAATGCAGAAGAGCTGCTGGCCACCGTGTCACTTGACGACTGGATCAACCTGCTCACCCTCGCCGCAGAGGTGGGCGCAATTACCTGTTCACGAGCTGGGTGTAATCCACCTACGCTCGCCGAACTAGGCTTGTAGGTAATGTTCGCGCAAATACTGATCAGCCAAGGCATCCTTCTGGCATGTGTCCTTGTCGGCTGGTATTTCGGGCGAATGATTCACAAGTTCGCCGATAAGCGCTTCACTGAAGGCAACCTTTCCGGCGATGACTTGGGGCGCTTGACCGACACTCTGGCCTTTGTGGGCGGTGCAGTAGGAATTCTGCTGGGATTATTGCTCAGCTTTGCGGTTGCCGACTTTGACGACACCAAGACCAGTATTCAAATGATGGGTCGCAGCAGCCTCAGCGTGTTTAGCGGTGCAGAGTCTCTCGATCCAAGCCAGCGGTTTGAGATCCGCCGCGATGTCATTTGCACGCTCCGCACCAGCATCTCTGACGACTGGGTTTCGATTGGGAACAATGAGCGCGGTGGCTCCGAGATCACAACCGAATGGCTACTCAAGCTCAACAAAGACGTCAGCAAGACACCACTGACCACTATCCAACAGCAGCAGAACTTCCCCAACCTGATCAATGGAACCACTGAGCTCACCAATGCTCGAGAAGAACTCGTCATGGGCAACACTGCCCTGATCCCCTTCGTGGTGTGGCTCGTGATCTACTTCTCAGCCTTTATTTTGTCTGCCTTGCTGGCTATGCACTTGGCAGACCGAAAACTTCTCGCCCGCATTTCTGCGGGAATGTCGTGGGGCATGCTAGCGGTCATTCTCTTTGCTTTGACGGTATTGGATGCACCACTTGCACCCGTCTTCGGCACGCCCACTCTCGAGCCAATCCCCATTCAGGAGACTCTCGATGTTCTCGAGTCGTCGTTCCCTGATGCCGCATTATGGGCAGACTGCCCTTCGCTGTCTCAGAGTTAATTCACCTCTGAATTTTGAGGACTGCGTGAACTACGCAGCACCATCAAACATCGAGGTGACCGAACCTTCTTCGAAGACCTCATGGATGGCACTTGCCAGCAGGGGTGCAATCGGAAGAATGGTGAGCTTCTCAAAGCGCTTTTCTTCAGGAACTGGCAAGGTGTCGGTCACCACAACTTCACTGATGAATTCGGACTGCAAAATCTCGCAGGCGGGATCAGAGAATACGGCGTGGGTTGCGGCAACAACGACGCCTGTTGCGCCAGCGGCAACCAGTGCTTCTGCTGCCTTCACAATGGTGCGACCGGTGTCGATCATGTCATCAACCAAGAGGCAGACGCGACCAGAAACTTCACCCACAATTTCGTGCACAGTGACCTGGTTGTGAACCTTGGGGTCACGTCGCTTGTGAATAATAGCCAGCGGAGCACCGAGCTTCTCACTCCAGATATCTGCCACGCGAACGCGGCCCATGTCAGGGGAAACAACCGTCAAGGTGGTGGGGTCCAGCTGAGCGCGGAAGTGCTCCAACAGAACGGGCATGGCAAAGAGGTGGTCCACGGGGCCATCGAAGAAGCCCTGGATTTGTGCGGCGTGGAGGTCCACGCTCATGATGCGGTCAGCACCGGCGGTCTTGAACAGGTCAGCCATGAGCCGAGCGGAGATGGGCTCGCGACCACGGCCCTTCTTGTCCTGGCGGGAGTAGGGGTAGAAGGGCGCAACCACGGTGATGCGCTTTGCCGAGGCACGCTTGAGTGCATCGATCATGATGAGAGTTTCCATCACCCATTCGTTGATGGGGGCAGTGTGAGACTGCACCACGAAAACATCGGCACCACGAACACTGTCGTCATACCGAGCATAAATTTCACCATTGGCAAAGGTGCGCAGGTCAGTGCCAGAGACGTGGGTGCCAAGTTCACTGGCAACTTCTGCAGCGAGCTGGGGGTGTGCACGTCCTGT
The DNA here is from genome assembly GCA_041183925.1 of Actinomycetota bacterium. Classification (GTDB taxonomy): domain Bacteria; phylum Actinomycetota; class Actinomycetes; order Actinomycetales; family Microbacteriaceae; genus Aurantimicrobium. Next base: position 2,128 of record JBEGKV010000066.1, on the reverse strand, counting down.
GACGATCACAAGCTTCTTCTTTGTCGGGACTGTCAGTTCAGCTGCAGAGAGTTCGGACACTGAAGGCCTTTCGGAAGGGGTGTGCTGGTGAAGGGATGTTACTTGGCATCGTCAGCGGCCTTCGCCGCTGCTGTGCCGGGACGGTTGGCCTGAACCCAGCCGTCCATATTGCGTTGTGGTGCCACGTTAATAGCAAGAGCACCAGCGGGGACATCCTTACGGATAACCGCACCTGCACCGCTATATGCTCCATCGCCAATACTAATTGGCGCCACGAAGGTGTTGTGAGAACCTGTTCGAACATGAGACCCCACGGTGGTGTGGCTCTTCGTCACCCCGTCGTAGTTAGCGAAGATAGTGCCCGCACCAATGTTGCTGCCTTCCCCGATGGTGGCATCGCCGACATACGAGAGGTGTGGCACCTTGCTGCCGACGCCAATGCGTGCATTTTTCGTCTCAACGAAAGTACCGATCTTGCCATTGGCATCGAGATAGGTTCCCGGGCGCAAGTAAGAGAAGGGCCCGACGGAGGCGTTCGCGCCGATGACCGACAGGGTTGCATCGGTGCGTTTGATGACAGCACCTGCACCAACCTCAGTATCTAGCAGGGTGGTGTCGGGACCAATCACAGCACCCGTCTCCACCACGGTTGCACCCAGAAGTTGAGTTCCAGGTTTGATCTCCACATCGGGAGCAAGCTGCACCTGAATATCGATCCACGTAGTGGCAGGATCTGTAATGGTGACTCCGGCCAGCTGCCAGCCACGCACAATTAATCCGTTGAGCAAACCGGCCGCACGGGAAAGCTGTGCACGGTCGTTGATTCCTTCGACTTTCCAGGAGTCCAGAATCTCGACTGCAGCAACAGTGGCTCCTGCCTCACGCAGCAGACCAATCACGTCGGTGATGTATTTCTCGCCCTGTGCGTTATCGAGGGTGAGGTTGCTGAGCTGCTCACGCAACTGTGGTGCGGAGAACACATAGATTCCCGCGTTGATTTCATTGACGGCAAGCTCTGCGGGAGAGGCATCTTTGTGCTCAACGAGCTTCTCAAGGTTTCCGTCTGCAGTGCGGATGACACGGCCATACCCGGTGGCATCATCCAAGATGGTGGACAAAATTGTGGCGGCAGCTTGGGCATCACGGTGCTGTTGAATCAGGCCCTGGAGGGTTTCTGCATCCAGCAGAGGAACATCCCCGTTGACCACGAGGACATCGCCACCAAAACCGGCTGGAAGCGCAGCAACAGCCAACTCCACTGCACGGCCGGTGCCCGGGATCTCATCCTGGTCCACAATGATGCTCTGGGGCAGATCGACTTCGATAACTTCAACCAAGCGATCGCGTTCATGACGAACAACAGAAACAATGTGAGCTGCGTCCAGTTGGCGCGCTGTGGCCAGAACGTGGGAAACGACAGATACGCCACCGAGCTTGTGCAACAGCTTGGGCGTGGAGCTCTTCATTCGAGTTCCTTGACCCGCGGCAAGAACAACAATTGCGAGCTGTGCGTCGGCCAAGGTTTCTCCAATAATTGCTCGGGGAGCTCCGCCACCAGGATTCGAACCTAGACCAACAGATCCAAAGACTGTTGTGCTGCCTTTACACTATGGCGGACCGTGGATTCGCTTTGAGGAAACCCACTAGTACAGTCTGCCAGATTCCAGAAGGGATAATGGATGCATGGCCCCCGAGAACGACGAAGTTGACCGCATTGTGCAGTCGTGGAAGCGTGAGCGTCCAGATTTAGACTTCTCTCCCCTCCAAGTTCTCTCGCGTGTTGGCCGATTAGCCAAGATGTTGGACCGTGCTCGCAAGGACGCGTTTCACAAATCCAAGCTGGAATCGTGGGAATTTGACGTTCTCGCCGCACTGCGCCGTGAAGGCGCCCCTTTCGAGTGGCACCATGACAAACCGCATCGACCGTCTGGTCGACAGCGGTTTGGTGGTGCGCCGCGAAGACCCCCACGATGGCCGTGGGGTGCTGGTCGAAATGACCACTGCGGGACTGACCAGAGTCGATGCTGCCATCACCCGCCTGGTGGATGCTGAAGCCCTGCTGCTGGCTTCTCTGTCCAAGCCTGAACAGAAGCGCCTGGCAGAATCTCTGCGTCGACTGAGCATCGAC